>DASTLD010000232.1:0-19517 GCA_035715345.1 Longimicrobium sp. | reverse complement strand
GAGATCAGGCCGGAGACCGAGGCGTTCAAGCGGCGGCAGCAGGAGGCGGCGGAGCGCGTCGCCAGCCTCGCGGAGCAGGAGGCGCAGCTGGGGACGGAGCTGGCGCTGCTGGACGAGCAGACGGAGCTGTGGTCCGGCCAGGGCGAGACCCTGCGCGACCGCCTGGACGCCACCGCCGACGCCGCCGAGCGCGCGCGCGAGGAGACGCGCGTCCTGCGCGGGCGCGAGGCCGCCGTGCGCGACCAGCTCCGCGCGGCGGAGGACCGGCTGTCGCGGCTGACCGCGCAGGCCGCCGCACGCGAGGCGCTGGAGGCCAGCTACGAGGGCTTCTCGCCCGCGGTCACCGCCATCATGGCCGCGCGCGGGCGCTTTCCCGGCGTGCTGGCCCCGCTCGCGGACTTTGTGCGCGCCACGACGGCGGACTCCGCCACCGCCTCCGCCGTGGAGTCGTTCCTGGGCACGCTGCTGCAGGCGCTGGTGGTGCGCGACCTGGCCGCCGCCCGCGGCGTGCGCCGCTGGTTCCGCGAGGAATGGGACGGCGGCGGCACCCTGCTGCTGCTTCCGCTGGACGCCCCCGGCGTGCGCGAGGCGGTGCACGACGCCGACGCCGCCGCGCGGCTGGGCGTGGCCGGGCAGGGCGATGCGTCCGCGTGGGTGGAGACCTTCCTGCACGGCCTGGTGGTGGTCGACGGCGGCGACCCGCTGGCGGGCTACGTCCGCGGCGCGCGCGTGGACCTGTCGGGCGATACCGTCGATCCGCGCGGCGTGGTGCGCCTGGGCCAGCCCCTGGCCGGCGAGGGCATCCTGGCGCGGCGCGAGGCGCTGGGCCGCCTGCGCAACGAGGTGGAGGACGCGCGCGTGGCCCACGACCGCCTGGTGCTGGAGCGCGACGCGCTGGCGGAGCAGGTGGCGCTGGCGGACGAGCGCGCCCGCGAGGCGGAGGAGATGCGCCGCGGCACCGAGAGCGAGCTGCGCCAGCTCGACGCCGACGCGGCCGCGCAGGGGCAGCGCCAGGGCCGCCTGCGCCGCGAGCGCGAGGAGGTGTCCGTGGCCATGGCGTCCGCGCGCCGGCTGGGTGCGGAGGCGGCGGAGCGCATCGCCGCGCTGGACGGGCGCCTGGCGGAGCTGCAGCGCGCCGCGGGGGAAGCGGCGGGCGAGGCGCACCGCGCGGGCGGGTCGCTGGGCCAGCTGGACGGCGCCTGGGAGGCCGCGCGCGACGAGGAGGCGGAGCTGCGCGTGGCCGTGGCCCGTGCGGAGGGCGAGCTGCGCGAGGTGGAGCGCGCGCTGGCCGCCGCCGCGCAGGGCGCCGACGCCGCGCGGGGCCGCGGTCGCACGCTGGAGGCGGAGGCGGAGGAGCTGCGGCGCTCGCTGGAGGGCCTGTCCGGCGTCCGCGAGCGCGCCGGCGACGAGGTGGAGGGCCTGTTCCGCAGCCGCGACCGCGAGGCGGCGGAGGTGGCCCGCCTGGACGCGCGGCTGGCGGAGCTGGAGGCGGAGGTCTCCGCCGCGGAGGAGCGGGCCCGCGTGGCGCGCCGCCGCGAGACGGAGGCCGCCGAGGCGCGCCACCGGCTGGAGCTGGAGCGCGCGGACCAGGAGAGCCGGCTGGTGCGCGCCCGCGAGCGGCTGGAGGTGGAGTGGGGGCGCCCGTGGGAGGTGCTCGTCGCCCAGGCCGGCGCCGTGGAGGGGGGCGATGCAGACGCATGGCGCGCCGAGGTGCGCGAGCTGGCGCAGTCCGTGGACGCGCTGGGCCCCATCAACATGCTGGCCGTGCAGGAGCACGAGGAGGAGGACCGCCGCCTGCAGTTCCTGCTGGAGCAGCAGGGGGACCTGACGCGGGCCCGGGACGACCTCTCGTCCGCCATCCGCCAGATCAACAAGACCGCGCGCGAGGTGTTCATGGGCACCTTCGACGCGGTGCGCGCCAACTTCCTCCGCACCTTCCAGTCGCTGTTCCAGGGCGGCGAGTGCGACGTATGGCTGGCGGACCCCGACGACCCGCTGGAGTCGCCCATCGAGATCCAGGCGTCGCCCAAGGGCAAGAAGACGCAGCGCATCCACCTGCTCTCCGGCGGCGAGCGCACGCTGACGGCGCTGTCGCTCCTGTTCGCCATCTACCTGGTCAAGCCGTCGCCGTTCTGCCTGTTCGACGAGGTGGACGCGCCGCTGGACGAGAGCAACGTGGGCCGCTTCATCCAGCTCCTGAACGACTTCAAGGCGCAGACGCAGTTCATCGTCATCACCCACAACCCGCGCACCATGGAGGCCGCGGACTGGATCTACGGCGTCACCATGGAGGAGCCCGGCGTGTCCAGCATCGTGGGCGTGGAACTGGAGGGCGCCTGGTCTTTCGGCGAGCGGCTGGCAGGGACGACGTGAGTACGAAGTACGGGGTACGAAGTACGAAGTGACCCGGTGCAGTCAGCCCTTCCTCTCCGCAGAGGAAGGGCTTTTGTCATCGGGCGATGATGCCTGCGCATGCGCCGCAGTTCTCTGCGTCCTCCGCGTCTCTGCGTGAGTCCAGCGGTTGCCGTGGACGGGTAGCCGGGGGGATGCAAACGGTGTAAATTCCTGCGGTCTCTCACGTTCCGGAGAAAGAACCGCAGCATGGCAGAACGCACGGCGCTGGTGGAAGGGCTCATGGGCCGCTTCCCCCACATCCCCCGCGAGGCCGTCTTCAAGGAAGACCTGCTCCGCACCGGGATGGCCTTCGACGACAGTGCCCTCACCGACAACCTCGAGGGCGAGGTCAAGCCCAAGTCGTACTTCATCTTCTCGTTCGACCAGAAGCCGCTGGCCCAGCTCGGCAACGCCGCGCGGCGCCGTCCCCCGGAAGAGGTGGCGCTCACCGGCGGCCCCTACGGCCTGCGCCGCACCATCGTCTCCGTGCGCGTCAACCCGGACAGCCCCTACCGCGTGTCGCGCGGGGCGGACGGCGGGCTGGCCCTGTCGCTGGACGGCCGGGAGATCGCGGACGTGGGCCTGCCGCCCATGCCCGAGTACTACCGGCACCCGCTGGAGAGCGGCAAGACGGTGATGGAGATCGCGCCCACCATCCAGTGGGGGTACCTGATCTACCTGACCGTGCTGCGGCTGTGCCAGTACTTCGGCGCCAAGGAGGAGTGCCAGTACTGCGACATCAACCACAACTGGCGCCAGCACAAGCAGGAGGGCCGCCCCTACACCGGCGTCAAGCAGATGGACGAGGTGCTGGAGGCGCTGGCCATCATCGACCGCTACGACACCGCGCGCGCGTCGCACGCCTACACGCTCACCGGCGGCAGCGTGACCAGCAAGGTGGACGGGCTGGCGGAGGCGGACTTCTACGGCCGCTACGCGCAGGCCATCGAGGAGCGCTTTCCGGGCCGCTGGATCGGCAAGGTGGTGGCGCAGGCGCTCCCCAGGGCCGACGTGCAGCGCTTCAAGGACTACGGCATCCGCATCTACCACCCCAACTACGAGGTGTGGGACAAGCGGCTGTTCGAGATCATCTGCCCGGGCAAGGAGCGCTACGTGGGCCGCGAGGAGTGGCACCGGCGCATCTTCGACGCGGCGGAGGTGTTCGGGCCCCGCTACGTGATCCCCAACTTCGTCGCGGGCGTGGAGATGGCCAGGCCGTTCGGCTTTGCCACGGTGGACGAGGCCATCCGCTCCACGGCGGAGGGGCTGGACTACTTCATGTCCCGCGGGGTGACGCCGCGCTTCACCACCTGGTGCCCGGAGCCCGCCACGCCGCTGGGCAAGGACAACCCGCAGGGCGCGCCGCTGGAGTACCACATCCGGCTGCTGGAGGTGTACCGCGAGACGCTGGAGAAGCACGGCCTGCAGCCCCCGCCGGGCTACGGCCCGCCGGGCCCCGGCAACGCCGTCTTCTCCGTCAGCTCCTTCATGGACACCCTGGCGCCCAACGAGGAGAACGCCGACGAGCTGATGGCCGCCGCCGCGGCCGCGGACTGATCCGCCCCCCGGTACAACGAGCCCCCACCGCATTGCACGGTGGGGGCTCGCTGCTTCTCCCGGATCCGAACCCATCCAGAGCCCGGACGCGCTGGGAAGTGGGCGACGATTTTCAAACGGAGCCGAGCCGGCTTCGTAGATGCGCGAAGGCTCCCGGCCGCCGGATCGGGAGCCTTTGCCTTGAGCGGATGTGCTATGCTGCGCCCTGCTCGGCTACCACGTGGGCCTCGCCGGCAGGTTCGGGAGCAATGGTGGCCTCGCGGAAGCTCAGGTCTACCACGATCCCCGCGAGCGCCAGCATGTTGATCAGCGAGTCGATCGTGAAAGCGTCGATCTTTCCCCGCTTCAACTCGCTGATCCGTGGCTGGGACACGCCGAAGAGCTTCGCCGCCCTGGCTTGCTTCAGCCCGCGCTCCTCGATGAGGCGGCGTGCTGTACGCATGAGCGTGCTGCGGATCTTGAGGTTCGCCGCCTCGTCGGGAGGAAAGCCGAGGTCAGCGAAGACGTTCCCGTCTGCGGGTGTGACATGCTCTACGTAGCTCATCGGCCTTCCTTTCTGTCCGCGCGCTCCCGGAGCATCTGCCGGTAGCGAGCTTTCGCCAGCTCCAGATTGTGCGGCGCGGTCTTCCGCGTCAGCTTCTGGAACGCGTGGAGCACGTAAACCGCCTCGGGGAACTTCGCGACGTAGATCACGCGGTGGTGGACGGTGCCACCCTCGTGCGTCCGTACGCGGATCTCGCACGCACCGGGCCCCACGGTATCCATCGGCTTCCAGTCCGTGGGCGGATCGCCGTTCTGGACCGATTCCAGCTCGTGTCCCGCCTCGCGCTGTGCAACCCGCGGAAACGCCCTGAGCTCCCGGTACGACGCTCCCATCCACGCCAGTGGCCTCTCGCCCATAGTTTATATCCTATTCCGATAACGGTCAACGCGCGCTCGTAGGGAGCGCTCCTGTGGTTGGCGGTGGCGGATTGCGGATGTAGAAAAAGCATCCGCCCGCGAGGGAGGTCCTCGCGGGCGGATGACATGGGCGGGATTCAAGCTCGCTCGTCGGCGCTCGGTCCGGGTAGCGGCTGGTGCGTTCGTTCGCGCAAGCTAATCAGGGAGGGTCGGGCGGAACAGCCTGGCGCGCGGGGTAGGGCGGCACGCGCGGCCCGGGCGGGCGCGGGGTGCGCATGGGCGTGCCGCGGCCCAGCAGCAGGTCGAACAGCTCGCGCCCGTGGAAGGTGACCGACGGCACCACGATCCAGTTGCCGTCGCGCAGCCCCAGCGCGGAGGGATCGTAGAACACGGCCACCTCCGGGCTCATCCCCAGCCGCTCCGTCCCCAGCCGCAGCCCCGCGAACACGCCCACGGACGGCTCGTCGCGCACCGCCTCCGCGATCGCGGGGATCACCACGATGGTCTTGAGGCCGCCGTAGGGGGTGATGTCCTCGTTCGGGCGGCCGCTGGCCAGGAGCGACGCCTCCAGCTCGAAGTGCTCCCCCGCGTTCACCACGCCGGTGCCCAGCAGCAGCGCCACCGCCGGCCCCTCCGCCGGGCCGCCGTCGACCCGCCGCTTGTAGTTGAGCACCACGCCGGAGAAGCCGGGAAAGCGCACGCCGATGTCCGAGCGCGCGTCGATGCCGTAGCGGATCTCGACGTCCATGCCGATGATGGACGCGCCGGCCGAGTCGCCGTTGAAGTTCTCCATCCCCCCGGGGACGAAGTAGATGGCGCTGTTCGGCACCAGCGTGCCTTCCGCGACCGGCGTCGCCGTGGTGCCGGTCGTGTAGGGGATGCAGGCGCCGGAGAGGAGCAGCGCCGGCGCGACCAGCAGGGTGCGGATGCGTGGCATGGGGGCAGATGCGAAAGCGGGAGGGCGGAGGATGCCGTCTCTCCGCCCTCCCGCTGGAAATTGCGGGCCGCGCGCCCGGCCGCGCCTTACGCGAGCACCTGGTGGGCGACGGCGGCGTAGTGGCACACGCTGCCGGCCAGCACGAACAGGTGCCACACCGCGTGCGCGTAGGGGATGCGGTGGTTGTGGTAGAAGGCCGTCCCCGCGGTGTAGGCCAGGCCGCCCGCCACCAGCCACGCCAGCGTGGCGCCCGACAGCCGATCCAGCATGGGCACGATGGCGATGACCACCATCCAACCCATCCCGATGTAGATTGCCGTGGAGAGGCGCGGGAACCGCCCGGTGAAGAAGAGCTTGAACACCACGCCGGCCGCCGCCAGCCCCCACGCCACGCCGAACAGGCTCCACCCCCATCCCCCGCGCAGCCCCAGCAGCGTGAACGGCGTGTAGGTGCCGGCGATGAGCAGGTAGATGGCGCAGTGGTCGAAGACCTTGAGCCGCGTCTTGAGGCGCGGGCTGCGCACGGCGTGGTACAGCGTGGAGGCGGTGTACAGCAGGACCAGCGTGGCGCCGAAAACGGCGGTGGTCACCACGTCCATGGTCCCGCCGCGCCGCGCGGCGACCACGATCAGCACCGCGGCGCCCACCACGCTGGCCACCACGCCCGCGCCGTGCGTCAGCGCGTTCGCCAGCTCTTCCTTCCGTGCCGCGCTCTCCGCCATGTGCCGCCCTTCCCGTCGTGTGCCCAGTCTTGCGCCGGAGCGGCCGCGGGCGGAGGATTCCGCCGCCGGACGCGCGCCCGTCTGTAATCAACCGCATGAACTGCGCTCATGGAAGGGGTGGCCATCGAAACGGAGCGCCTGCTGCTGCGCACGCCGGCGGAGGCGGACTTCGTGGAGCTGCAGCGCATGCACGCGGACCCGCTCATGCACCGCTACCTGGGCGGCCCCGCCACGGCGGAGGACGAGTACTGGCGCGGCGCCCGCGAGCGCTGGGCGGCGCACCACCGCGAGCACGGCTTCGGGCTCTGGGCCACGGTGCGGAAGGACGACGGGCGGCTGCTGGGGCGTGTGGGCCTGCTGTCGCAGGAGGTCGACGGCGAGCGGCACGTGGAGGTGGCATACGCGCTCTCGCCGGAGTTCTGGGGCCGCGGCTACGCGCTGGAGGCGGCGCGCGCCTGCCGCGACTGGGCCTTCCACACCCTCGACGTGCCGCACCTCGTCTCCCTGATCCTCCCGGCCAACGAGCGCTCCATCCGCGTGGCGGAGCGGAACGGGATGACGTTCTGGAAGGAGGCGGACTTCAAGGAGTACCGCGTGCGCGTCTACCGCATCACCCGCGCGGAGTGGCAGGCGCTCGCGACGGGCTGAGGGGCGCCGCCGGTTGCGGAAGACGGCGCCGGGCGTAGCTTTCCCGTTCCGCATCCGTTCCCGCCCCGCGTACCACCCATGCGCCGCCTCTTCCCCGCCCTGCTCCTGCTGCTGACCAGACGACCATGAGACGACGACACCTGATCGCCCTGCTGCCGCTGCTGCTGGCCGCCGGCTGCATGTCCGCGGAGAAGCGGCTGGAGCAGGGGATGAAGCTGGAGGAGCGCGGCCAGCCCGCCGAGGCGGCGCGCCGCTACATCGACGCGCTGCGCCGCGACCCGTCGCTGGTGGACGCGCGGGCCCGGCTGGCGGAGACCGGCGCCGCGGCGGTGGAGCAGTACCTGGCCGAGGCGCGCACCGGCCGCCCGGAGCAGGCCGCCGACGCGCTGCTGCGCCTGGACGGCCTGCGCGCGGACGCAGGCGCCGTGGGCGTCACGCTGGCCGTGCCTGCGGACTACGCGCGCTACCACCGCGAGACCATGGACCGCGCCATCGCCGCGGCCATCGACGAGGGGCGCGGGATGGGCGCCTCCGGCTCGTTCAGCGAGGCCATCGGGCGGCTGGAGCGCGCCGCCGGCCGCTACCAGCCCTCCCCCGCGCAGCGCGAGGCGCTGGACCGCGGCCGCGTGGAGCTGTACGTGGCGTGGGCGGGCGGCGAGCTGGAGCGCGGCCGCTACCGCGCCGCGTACGACGTGGCGGACCGCGCGCTGCGCGCCTTCGGGCGGGACTTCCCGGGCGCAGAAGAGGTGCGCCAGGTGCAGGCGGAGGCGCTGGAGCGCGGCACCGTGCGCGTCGCGGTGCTGCCCATCACCGCGGACGCCGGCGCGGAGCTGCCCAGCGACTTCCTGCGCGCGCTCGACGACGAGCTGGAGGAGGGCGCCTGGACGGAGCCGCCGCTGTTCGTGGCCCTGATCGATCCCGCGGAGGTGCGCCGCGAGCTGCGCCGCCGCGGCAACCCGCGCCCGGAGCCGGGCGGGCTGCAGGCGGCGCGCATCGGCGAGGCGCTGGGGGCGGACCTGGTGCTGGTGGCCGGCATCGACAGCGCCGCCGTCACCGAGCGCGACGTGCGCACGGAGCGCCGCACCGCGCGCACCACGGCGGGCGCGGACACCGCCTTCACCATCCGCTCCGGCCGCCGCCACGCGTGGACGCGCGTCACCTACACGCTGGTGGACACGCGCGTCCGCCGCACCGCGGAGCAGCACCAGGTGTCCGCCGAGGCCGAGGTGCGCTTCCGCCGCGGCGAGTACGCGGGCAGCGCGTCCAGCCTGAACCTGTCCCGCGACGACCGCGCGTTGTTCGACACGCGCGTCCGCGAGCAGCAGGAGCGCGAGCTGTTCCAGGCCCTGTCGGCCGAGATCAGCGAGCGCCTGGCCCGCGACGCCTACGAGCGCGTGGTGCGGCTGGTGGACTGAGCCGCTTCAAGGGATGCGAAAGAGCCGCCGCCCGGCGTCCGGGCGGCGGCTCTTTTTCGTCCAGGCGATGAGGATCAGGCGGTCCGGGCGGACGTCACGGCCGGATGGGAAGGTCGATCGTTCCCGAGATGGTCAGCAGCTCGTGGCCGGGCCCCGGCTCGCACGTGGTCTGGTACGGCGCGGGCGAGTACAGGTGGCAGAAGGTGCCGGAGAACTCCGCGCGAACGCGCGTCGCGGTGTACTCCGTGATCTGGACCGATCCCTGCCGTGCGTTGTACTGCGTCTGCCCCTCGATGGTACCGTCGCTGGCCGCGTTGAAGACGAGGCCCACCCAGTCGGTGCAGCTCTCGTCCCCGCCCCCGCGGCAGTTCACCGGAAAGTCCCAGGTGCGGCGGGTGGCGAACCCGGGAAGCTGCATCTGGAACCAGTCCCGCGTCCCGTCGGGGCGCACCTGGTGGCCGAAGAAGACGAGCATCTCGCGCGTCCGGTAGAGCTGCGTGTGCGTCACCGCCATCGGGGCCGTCGCGGGCGGCAGCGGTCCGGTGGCAACGAACTCGCCGTTCCGCGGACCGGAGTAGGTGATGTGGACGAAGCCGCCGAAGTCCACGGTGATGGACGCCTGTCCCTCCACGCCCTCCACCGTGGCGCTGATGGACGCCGTGCCCGGCCCCACCGCGCGGGCAACCGCCCGGCGCACGTCCGTCCCGCTCGGTTCCACCGCCAGCACGGCCGGGTCGGAGCTGGCCCACGCCACCTCCGCCGGCGGGACCACGTTGCCCGCGCCATCCTTCACGCTGACGACCAGCTCCGTCCGGGCGCCCTGCCACAGCGTCGTCTCCCGCGCGAACAGGGTCACCTCGCGCTTCCCGCCCGGGTCCGTGGCCTCGGCACAGCCGCCCAGCGCGACGAGGAACGCGGCGGCCACCGCCGTGCGGCAGCAGCCGGGAGTGGACGTGGGCCGGGGATGAACGGCGGCGGCGAAGGGCATGGCGGGAGCCTCGTCGGTGTGGGGGAGGGCTCGGCGGTGGAGCGGGGGGTCCAAGCGCAACGAGCCTGCGTGCCGCATTCTGACGACAGACGTTTCGCCGCGGGGCGGCGCGCGCGAAAAAGCCGCCGCCCGGGTGCCGGGCGGCGGCTGTTTCGTTTCCGGGTGATGCGGGTCAGGCGCGCAGGGCGGGGATCGCGTTGGCGGCGCGGGCCACCTCGCGCTCACGCAGCGCGCCGCCGATGAAGGCGTACGGCATCACCAGGATCAGGTTGAGCAGGTGATACCAGGCCGGCGCCTGCGCCCACGCGAACGCCACCAGCATGCCGATCTGCGTTACCAGGCCAAGGACGCCCAGGAGCAGCGCGTGCCGCATGGGCGCGGCGGGCGCCAGGCGGGCGGTGATGTAGGAGCCGGTGGTCGCGAAGAACGCCACGTAGGCGATCATCGCCAAGAGGATGGCCGCGTCGGTGACCATGGCGCCGTCCGGGAACGCGCTCGGCACGATGGCCCGCAGCGCCGCGTCCGCGCCGACGGACAGGAGGCCGATGTAGAAGTAGCCGGCGACGATGGCGATGATGCTGCGCTGCATACCCGGCTCCGGTGCTGGACGCGTTGTCGTTTTCGGGGATGATGGACAGTTGCCTCCCCGCGCCCCTTCGTCAAGCCCCTCATGGGATGATGTTCGGAGGACGGCGGCGCCAACGGTGTCATCCTGAGGGAGGCGCTTCGCGGTTCCCTGCCCTGGCGCGGTCCCCTAGCGCCGACCGAAGGATCTTCTCTGCGTGCCGCGGGACGTCCGTGAGGCGCGATCGCAGGCGTGCATCCCCGCGGTCGGCTTAAGCCGTGCGCAGGTGGGCAAGATCCTTCGGTCGCGCCATAGTCCGTTGTCATGCAAGGGCTTGCGAGGCGCTCCCTCAGGATGACAGCACGGGCGGGGTTTCTCGCCTACATCTCCGAGACGCGGAGGACGGCGACGTAGTCGGTGGGGGTGCGGCCCTGCTCCGGGACGGGCTCCAGCGCCACCAGCTCCACCAGGTATCCCTCGTAGCGCGCGGAGCGCGGCTCCTGGCCGGTGTTCAGGTCCACGGCCTGGCTGGCCGCGCCGCGCTCCTGCAGCAGCAGCGCCACCACCGCGTTGCCCGCCGTCACGCACTGCACGCCACGCGGGCAGCGCGAGTCCTCGCTGACGCGCGCAAAGCTGATGGCCAGCTCGCCGCCGTCCACCGTGCGCGTGGCGCCCACGGGAATCCGCACCTCCGCCGGCAGCATCGCCGGGCGCGGACGGCCCAGCCCGCACCCCGCCGCCAGCACCAGCGCCGCCACCGCCGCGGCGCGCAGCCGCATCGTCGTCATCATCCTCCCCCTCCGCTCGGGTCCGGGCCGCCACGGGTGCAAGAACGATGGCACCGGGCGCGGTCCGCATCGCCCTGATTCGAAAGATCCCTTGCCCCGCGGCGCCGCGGCGCGCAATCTCCACCACCGGAACGTTGTCCCCTCCGGTCCGGCCGCGCCCGCGGTGGGCCGCGCCTCCACGAAGATCTCCATCACCCCATGCATCCACGACCCCCGCGCCGGCGCGCCGCCGCGCTCCTGTCCGCGTTCCCCCTGCTGGCCGCCGGCGCCCTGTCCGCGCAGACGCCGGAGGAGCGCACGGCGCAGTACCTGGAGGCCGCGCGGGCGCGCGAGCCGCTGCTGACCGCCTTCGTCCGCGAGATGCCCAAGGGCGGCGACCTGCACAGCCACCTGTCCGGCGCCGTCTACGCCGAGAGCTTCCTGCGCTGGGCCGCGGAGGACGGCGGCTGCGTCAGCATCCGGGCGACGCGCATCATCAACGCGCCGTGCACGCCCACGCCGGACACGGTGACGGCCGCTGCTGCCATCGCCAACCCGGCGCTGTACGGGCAGCTCATCGACGCCATGTCCATGCGCAACTGGAACCCGGCCCGCATCAACGGCCACGACCAGTTCTTCGTGACCTTTGGCCGCGTGGACGCGCTGGACCGCCGCACGGGCGACATGCTGGCGGAGGTGCAGCAGCGCGCGGCGGCGGGGCGCGTGTCGTACCTGGAGCTGATGCAGACGCCCGACCGCCGCGCCGCCCGCACCCTGGGCGACCGCGCGGGCTGGCTGGGCGACTTCGCCCGGATGCGCGACACGCTGATGCGCCTGGGCATGCCCGCCGTGGTGGCGGCCGCCCGCGCGCGCTTCGACAGCATCGACGCGCGGCGCGACACGGTGCTCGGCTGCCGGACGCCGCGCCCGGACCCCGGCTGCGGCGTGCAGGTGCGCTGGCTGTACCAGGTGAGCCGCGCCAACCCGCCGCAGCAGGTGTTCGCGCAGATCCTGGCCGGCTTCCTGATGGCGTCGTCGGATTCGCGCGTCGTCGGGCTCAACCTGGTGCAGCCGGAGGACTATCCCCTGGCGATGGGCGACTACTCGCTGCAGATGCGGATGATCGCCTTCCTGCGGCCGCAGTTCCCCACCGTGAAGGTATCGCTGCACGCGGGCGAGCTGGTGCCGGGGCTGGTGCCGCCGGAGGGGCTGCGCTTCCACATCTCCGAGGCGGTGCGCGTGGCGGGCGCCAGCCGCATCGGCCACGGCGTGGACGTGATGAACGAGGCCGGCGCGCACGAGCTCCTGGCCGAGATGGCCCGGCGCGGGGTGATGGTGGAGATCGCCCTCACCAGCAACGCCACCATCCTGGGCGTGAGCGGGCGCGCGCACCCGCTGGCCACGTACCTGGCGGCGGGCGTCCCCGTCGCCCTGGCCACCGACGACGAGGGCGTGGCGCGCTCGGAGATGTCGATGGAGTACCTGCGCGCGGTGCACGACCAGGGGCTGGACTACCGCACGCTCAAGAGCATGGCGCGCACGTCGCTGCAGCACGCCTTCGTGGAGGGCGCCAGCCTGTGGGCGGACGCGCGCGGGTTCCGCCCGGTGGCCGACTGCCCCACCGTGGGCGGCACGCCGGGCGAGCGCTGCCGCGCGTTCCTGTCCGGCAGCACGAAGGCGCGCCTGCAGTGGGACCTGGAGCGCGCCTTCGCGGAGTTCGAGTCGCGCATCGCCGCCCTGCCCCTGCCGCGGAGCTGAGCGGGATCGGGCGACGGGAACGGCCCCGGGCGAGAGCGTCTCGCCCGGGGCCGTTCTCGATTCCCGGCGATGCGTCAGTCCGGGCGGTAGTAGACGACGTAGATCACCGCGAGCGGCCCGCCGCCGGGGGCGAACTCGAACTCCAGCTCCCAGGTCTCGCTGGGGTAGTTCAGGCTGAGCCAGTCCACGTCGATGCCCTCCTCCGCCGGCCCCAGCGCCGCGCGCACCTGCTCCGGCGTCGTCTCCGCCGTGGGCGCGAACCGCTGCCCGTCGCGCAGCCGGATGGTGAGCTGGGCGGGGCGGAAGTCCGCGTGGCGCGTCAGGCCCGTGAGGTCGTCGTCGGGGCCGAGCGCGGCCAGGTGCAGCTCGGCCGCGCTCACCTCGGTGCCGTCCACGCGGAAGACCGCGCCCGACGCGGGATGGTCGAAGGACCCGTAGAAGCGCGGCGCGCGGTTGGCCGGCCGGCCGAAGCGCTCCAGCCGGTCCCACGGCGCGCGCGGGGGGATGCCGCTCAGCTCGCCCGTCGCCATGTCCAGCTCCAGCGGCCCGCCGTCGCGCTCCCGCCAGCCGCGCGCGGGATCGAACCAGGGGATCAGGTCCAGGAGGTAGCTCGGCACGTCGCGTGGATGTGGGGTGTGAGGCTCAGAACCCGCTGCCCCCGCCGCCGCCGCTGCCGCCCCCGCTGGAGCCGCCGCCGCCCGAGCCGGACGAGCTGGGGCTGGACGACATGCTGCTCCCCGCGGCGGAGGACATCGCCCGCATGTCGGAGGTGAAGCTGCTGGCGCGGAAGCGGCCGCCGTAGCCGCCGCTGTACCAGTCCGGCGGCTCGCGGTACAGGTCGTCGAAGGCGCGCGCCCAGCGCTTCTCCACCTGGAAGGCCATGGCGTACGGCAGGTAGCGCTCGAACAGCTCGGGCGAGGTGATCATCCGCCGGTAGCGGTCGCTCTCCACCTTGCTCAGGAACTCGCGGAAGCCCAGCGCCGCCTCGCGCGTTCGTGCCCCGGCCACGGTGCGCGCCGGCATCGCCAGCCCGAAGAGGAAGACCACCACGCCGCTCAGCGCCAGGCCCACCCCCACCGCCACCGGGTCCACCCAGCCGAGCGCCAGCTCCCCCGCGAACGCGCCCGCCAGCACCGCCCCCACCCACAGCGCGAACGCCATCCCGATCCAGAACCCCTTCACCTTGTCCGGGCGCGTGCGGTAGTAGCCGCGCTGCACCAGCCGGTCGTAGATGCCGTCGCGGATGCCCGGCAGCGAGCGGTAGAACTTGTCCTCGAGCGCGGACAGCTCCACCTCCTCCGGCTCGTCCGGCGGGCGCAGTCCGCCGGCGCCGTTGCCCACCGCGGCGTCCGAATCCCCGCGGCCCCCGGCGCCGGCCAGCGCGCCCGCGCGCAGCTCCTGCCACGACACCTCGGGGGTTACGGCGTAGCTGAACAGCGCGTTCATCAGCGACCGCTCGTGGTCGGCCAGTCCGCCCCACTCGCCCCGCGCCGCGCGCAGGTGAAAGACGTACTCCTTGTTGGAGATCAGCCCGAACAGGTGCTTTTTTGTGCGCTCCTCCACGCCCAGGTAGCCGCGCACCGCCAGGTCAACCAGCGTGGCCGTGATGTCGCACAGGTCCGGGCGGTGGTCGATGAGCGTGCCCACCTCGGCCGGGCTGAGGCCGTCGGGCGGCTCGTAGGTGACCACGATCCCCTGCGCGCGCGGGTCGCGGCCGCGCCGGCGCCAGGCGCGCAGCGCGTGGTAGAACGCGAGCAGCGGCAGCAGCAGCGGCCACAGGCGCAGCATCTCCGCCCGCGCGACGTCCGCCGCGCTGGGCCGCGGAATCACCCCCGGCGCCCAGCCCACGCCCACGGTGATGCCCTCGCCCGACTGCAGGCGGCGCCGCGTGTTCACCACCACGCGGCTGCCATCCACCGCCACGTCCGCGTCGCGCGCGGTCGATCCCTCGTACCCTGTGTACGCAGCCGTCCGCGTGGGCGTCACGCCCGCGGGAAGCCGGAACACCGCGTCCACCCGCTCGATGGGCATCGTCCAGGTGTTGCCGGTCACGTTCCAGTACAGCTCGTCCAGCGGGCCGGGCTCGCTGCCCTGCTGGAAGAAGCGGATCGCGTTGGCCACGTGGTAGCGGATGACGACGGTGCGCTCCGCGTCGTGGGCGCCGGGCACCCAGATCTTCTGGCGCCGCGTCCACCCGTCGATGGTCTCCATCTCGTGCCGCAGCGGCCGCCCGCGCTCGTCCGTGGGCGGGTCGAAGCGCACGCGCAGCTTCTCGCGCCGCCCCTGCGCCGTGCGGTGCTGCAGCGACAGGTCGCGGTTGATGCCGTTCCACGGACCGTAGAAGTGCAGCACCAGCGTCTCGGAGACGTGCGTGGCGCCCGCGCTGTCCACGACCGCCTCGACCCTGAAGCGGCGGATGGTGATGGAATCGCCCTGCGCGCGCGCGGCGGGGGCCGGCGCGGGCAGCAGCAGCGCGAGCAGGAGGGCGGCGCGGCGCACGGTGCGGGCGGCGGGAGAGGCGGGACGAATGGTCAGAAGCCGATGCGCGGCACCTCGCGCTCCGCGGCCTGCGCCTCGAAGAACTCGCGCGGGCGAAAGCGGAAGAGGCCCGCCACCAGGTTGGAGGGGAACTGCATCACCTTGGTGTTCAGCTCGCGGACCACCGCGTTGTAGTAGCGGCGCGCGTTCTGGACCGCCTCCTCGATCTGCCCGAGCTGCGACTGCAGGTCGCGGAAGCCGCCGGACGCCTGGAGCTCGGGATACGCCTCCACCGCGACGGACAGCCCGTGCAGCGCGGCGGTGAGCTGCCCTTCCGCGGTGGCGCGCTCGGCCGGCCCCGCGTCGCGCACGGCCACGGCGCGGGTGCGCGCCTCCGTGACGGAGGCCAGCGTGTCGCGCTCGTGCGCCGCGTAGCCCTTGACCGTCTCGACGAGATTCGGGACCAGGTCGTGGCGGCGCTTGAGCTGCACGTCGATGTCGGACCAGGCGTTCTGCGAGCGGATGTGCAGGCCGACCAGCCGGTTGTACGCCACGATGACCAGCAGCGCGACGAGTACGGCGGCGGCGATGCCGATGTAGAGGCCCACGTGCGGTGCTCCGGTGCGGGGAGCCGATGGCCGGGCGCTGCCGGCGTGAGGATGGGCGGGGATTCTAACGAACCGCCCGCAGCGGGGCGAGAGACGGGGGAAGCGGCATCGTTCTCCGCGTGAGACGCGCTCTACGGACCCGCGCTCTCGGCGGCGGGCGCGGCCGGCGTGCTCCACAACGACAGGATCGTCATCCACGTGAGCCCGGCGACCAGCAGGAACAGCACTGCGAACCCGCGTCGCGTCGCACCGGCGTAGCGCCGCCCCCAGGCGTCCACGCATGTGGTTCCGCGCACGGTCACGGGGCCGAGGTATGGATGCTGGTACTGTTGCGTCCCGCGGTTGAGCTGCGTGCCCTTGGCGCAGATGAGCCGGCCGGTGGCTTCCGGCGCCACGTACGGGCTCGCCAGCGTGACGACGAGCGCAAAGACCAGCGCCGCCAGCGTGGAGAAGAACAGCCGCATGCGCAGGTGCCTTCCAGGGAGGGAGATGTAGAGAGCCTGCTTGCGGTACGCTCACGCTGCTGCGCCCGCGTGGCGGAGGACCATGCTCACCAATCATGCAGCCCTGGCCGCCCGCAGGGAAGCTCCGCACAGTCGCATCCCAGTCCGATCTACAATGTACGGCCGCAAGGGATAGCATGGCCGCGCGTCCGTAGTATCTTTCCGGAACAAGCCTGCACGGACGCATTCGCGCCCGGAACCGGCACCGTCTCCCGCCCTCCTGCGCCTCCGTGGGCCGGGCATCCGGCACGCACGACGACACACCGCCACGCCACGTCATGAACACAGCCCCTCCCCCGCCCGCCCCTCCCATGGAGAGCGACCTGATCTGGGTCTTCACGGGTCGGGGCCCCACGCCGGACGCCGCGGAGATCGGCGGCAAGGCGGACAGCCTGGTCCGGCTGGTCCGCGTGGCGCCCGCCGTCCCCCCGTTCTTCGTGCTGCGCGCGGGAGCGCTCGCGCGCCTGCTGGGCGGCGGCGCGCCCGCGGAGACGGAGGAGGAGATGGAGCGCCTGCGGGAGCGGGCGATGAGCATGCCGCTCCCCGATGAATCTCGCGGCGCGCTCCGCCAGGCGCTGCAGGCGCTGGGGCACGGCCCGCTGGCGGTGCGCTCCTCCGCGGTGGGCGAGGACGGCGCGCGCAGCTCGTTCGCGGGGCAGTTCGAGACGGTGCTCGGGGTGCGCCCGGACGAGGAAGCGGTCTGGCGCGCCGCGCGGCGGGTGTGGGCGTCCGCCTTTGAGCCGCGGGCGGTAGCGTACCGCCGCGAGCGCGGCGAGCAGGCCGGCGCCATGGCGGTGGTGGTGCAGCACCTGGTGATCCCCGTGGCCGCGGGCGTCGCGTTCTCCGTGGACCCCGTCTCCGGCGACGGCGCCACGGCGGTGGTCAGCGCGGTCTACGGCCTGGGCGAAGGGCTCGTGAGCGGCGCGCTGGACGCGGACACCTACTACGTGCGGACCGCGGCCGCCGGGGAAGCGACGGTGGAGGCGAAGGTGGCGCGGAAGCGCCAGGCGGTCCGCTTCGACGCGGCCGCCGGCGGGGTCCGCACCGAGGACATCGCCCCGGCGCAGCAGGACGAGCCGGTGCTGTCCGATGCCGAGGCGCGGGCCATCGCCGAGCAGGTCCGGGCGCTGGTCCCCACCTTCGGCGCCGAGCAGGACGTGGAGTGGGCGCTGGCGCCGGGCCCGGCCGGGCCGCGCCAGCTCTTCCTGCTGCAGGCACGGCCCATCACCACGCTCGGGAACGCGCGCCCCGCCGCGCTGCGGGTGTGGGACAACGGGAGCCTGGTGGAAAGCCTGCCTGGCGTAACGCTCCCGCTGACCTACAGCGTGGCGCGGCGCGCGTTCGGGCAGCTGTACGAGGGCCACTGCCTGGCCCGCGGCGCCTCCCCGCGCGACGTGGCCGAGCACCGGGCCGCCTTCCAGGACATCGTGGGCCTGGTGCGGGGCCGCGCGTACTACGACGTCGCCGCGCTCAACCGCGTCCTGCTGCTCGTCCCCGGCATGGAGCTGCGCGACGGCGTCGTGGCGGCCAGGCCCATGCCGCCCGCTGCCGCCGACACGCCTCCGCCGGCGCTGCCCCCCGACCTCCTCCTGGCCGCCCGCGCCTTCAACGTCCCGGACCCGGTGCTGCGGGCCACGGCGCGGCTGGAGGACGAGCTGGACGACTTCCGCACGCGCGTGCGCGACGTGCTGGACCCGCTCGCGGCGGCGGACTTCCGCGGCGCCACGCCGGACGAGCTGCGCCGGCACTACGAGCGCCTGGACCGCGGGCTCCTGGCGCACTGGCAGGGCCCCATGGCCAACGACACCGTCCTTCCGAACTGGATGGGGCTGCTGACCCAGGTGATCATGGCCTGGCTTCCCGGGGTTCCCCCGCAGGCGCTGGCCAACCAGCTCGTCGCCGGCGGGTCGGCCCTGGTCTCCACGGAGCCGGTCCTGCTGCTGGCCGCGCTGGCCCGGCAGGCACGGGACGACGCGCGGCTGCACGCCCTGCTGACGGCCGATGCGCCCGCCTCCGCCGTCTGGGAGGCGCTGCACGCGGACCCGGCGTTCGCGGGCGTGGCCGCCGGGCTGCGCGACTTCCAGGAGCGCTTCGGGGACCGCTGCCCGGACGAGCTGAAGCTGGAGGCCCCCAGCTACGCGGACTCGCCCGAGGCGCTGGTGCAGGCCCTGCGCGCCTGCGCGGCCGCCGGCCAGGCACCCGCCGGCGCCGGCGAGGAGCTGCGCGCCCGCGCGGAGGCGACCGTCCGCGAGCGGCTGCAGCCGGACCGCAGCGGGCCCTTCTGGGCGGCGGTGGAGCAGGCGCGGCGGGTGGTGAACGAGCGCGAGAACACCCGCTTCGAGCGCACGCGCGCCTTCGGGGTGATCCGCCGCCTCTTCACGGCCATGGGCCAGCGGCTGGCCGAGGCGGGGGCGCTGTCGGACCCGCGCGACGTCTTCTATCTCACCACGGACGAGGTCTTCGCCTGGCTGGACGGGCACGCGGTCGATGGGGACCTGCGCCCGCTGGCGGCCGCCCGGCGCGCGGAGTTCGAGGCGTATCGGCTGCTCCCGGACCCGCCGCACCGCTTTGCCACGCGGGGCCCGCCCGCGCTCTCGGCGCTGGAGCCCTGCGCCACGCCGGGCGGGCCGCCGCCCGCGGGGCCGGGCGGAGTGCTGTACGGCACGGGATGCTGTCCGGGGATCGTGCGCGCTGCCGTACGCGTGGTCCGCGACCCGCGCCAGCCGGGAGACCTGGCTGGCCGCATCCTGGTGGCCGAGCAGACGGACCCCGGCTGGACGCTGCTCTTCCCCGCGGCCGCGGGGGTGCTGGTGGAGCGGGGAAGCATCCTGAGCCACGCCGCCGTCGTGGCCCGCGAGCTGGGTGTGCCCTGTGTGGTGGGAGTCCCGCGCCTGCTCGACCTCCTGCGCGACGGCGAGGTGGTGGAGATGGACGGGTCCACCGGCCTCGTGCGCCGCCTGCTGCCGCCGGAGCCGCAGCCCGCGTGAGGGCCGCGGTTCCGGTAGCGGCCGGGGGAGTTCACTCCAGCTTCGCGAACCAGTCGCGGGCCTGCTGTGCGATCTTGTCCGCCTGGTCCAGCCGGTTCACGACGCGCCGCGCCTCGCGGAAACCCTGCGGCGCGTCCTTGACGAACTGGTCCAGCCGCTTGCCGGTGAACGCGCCCCGCTTCATCCCATCCACCAGCACCCACACGGACAGCGCCGGCCAGTTCATGAGGATCACCGGCAGCTCCACCAGCTTCAGGCCGGTGCGCCGGGCATAGGCCGTGTAGTTGTTG
>DASTLD010000231.1:0-3292 GCA_035715345.1 Longimicrobium sp. | reverse complement strand
TTGGGGGAGGGTGCGAGCCTAAGCGAGCGGGTGGGGGCGCCCGCCCTCGCGCCGGCACCAGCCACTGCCGAAGACCACGGTGGGTCTGTCCGTCATCACCCCCTTGACATATCAAATTCCACTGATGTATCATTGGCCCATGGCTACGACGACCCCCCTCTCGCTCGAGCGCGCCGCGCGCCTGTTCCACGCCCTCTCCGACGAGAAGCGGCTCCGCATCGTGGAGCAGCTCCGGAGCGGCGAGCGCTGCGTGTGCGACCTGACGGGGGCGCTGTCCGCCGGCCAGTCGCTGCTCTCCTTCCATCTCAAGACCCTCAAGGAGGCGGGACTGGTGACCGACCGGCGGCAGGGGCGCTGGGCGTACTACTCGCTCAACCCCCAGGCCATGGCCGAGCTGGAAGAGCTGGCCGGCGCCCTGCGCGCCGACGCCGAGCAGTCCGGCCCGGCGCACTGCTGCGGGTGATCTTTTTCTTTTCCCTGACGCATCAACGAAAGTTGATGATAACCCGGAGGTGGACGATGGGCGATACACCGAGCAACATCAAGGACGTGGTGCGGGAGAAGTACGGGCAGGCCGCGCTGCAGGTGGCCCAGGGACGGGCGTCGTGCTGCGGCACGTCGTCGGCGCTGGGCGCGTGCTGCGACCCCATCACCAGCAACCTGTACGGCGAGGGCGAAACCGCCGGGCTGCCGGAGGGCGCGGTGCTGGCGTCGCTGGGCTGCGGCAACCCCACCGCGCTCGCGGAGCTGCGCGAGGGCGAGACGGTGCTGGACCTGGGCAGCGGCGGCGGCATCGACGTGCTGCTCTCCGCGAAGCGCGTGGGGCCGACCGGCAAGGCCTACGGGCTCGACATGACGGACGAGATGCTGGAGCTGGCCCGCGCCAACCAGCGCGAGGCGGGCGTGGCCAACGCGGAGTTCCTCAAGGGCGACATCGAGCACATGCCCCTGCCGGACGACGCGGTGGACGTCATCATCTCCAACTGCGTGATCAACCTGGCGGCGGACAAGGGCCAGGTGCTGCGCGAGGCCTTCCGCGTGCTCAAGCCCGGCGGCCGCTTCGCCGTGTCGGACGTGGTGATCCGCGGCGAGGTGCCGGAGGCGGTGCGCAGGAGCCTGGAGCTGTGGGTGGGCTGCGTGGCCGGCGCCCTGCGCGAGGACGAGTACGTCGCGCTGCTCAAGGACGCGGGCTTCGAGGAGGTGGAGGTGGAGCCCACGCGCGTCTACGACCTGGAGGACGCGCGCGTGCTGCTGGAGGAGGCGGGCGTGGACATGGAAGCCGCCGCGGCCGTGGACGGGCGGGTGATGAGCGCCTTCATCCGCGCGCGCAAGCCGGCGCTCGCCGCCGTCGCCGCGGGCGAGCAGGCCGCCGGGGCGTGCTGCGCGCCGGGCTGCTGCGGCAACTGAGCGGGATCACACTCTTGTACGGAGGGTGATGGAGATGGATGCAACCGTGGGGGCGGCCGTCCGGGCCGCCCACCCGGACGACCGCGCGGCGGTGGAGCGCCTGCTGGCGGAGGCCGGCCTGCCCGCGGACGGGCTGGGCGAGCAGTTCGGCGAGGCCTACGCCGTGGCGGAGGCGGACGGCCGGCTGGTGGGCGCGGAGGGCATCGAGGTGTACGGCGGCAACGGGCTGCTGCGCTCCGCCGTGGTCGCGCCGGAGTGGCGGGGCCGCGGCGTGGGCGAGGCGCTGACCCGCGAGCGGCTGGAGTGGGCGCGCGCGCGGGGGCTGCGCGCCGTCTACCTGCTGACCACCACCGCGCCCGACTTCTTCGCGCGCTTCGGCTTCCGGCGCATCGAGCGCAGCACCGCGCCACGGGCCATCGCGGACTCGGTGGAGTTCTCGCTGACGCAGTGCGCCAGCGCGGCCGTCATGCGGCTGGACTTGCCGTGAAGATCGCGCTGCTCTCGGACGTGCACGCCAACCTGCCGGCGCTAGAGGCGGTCCTGGCCTCCATCGCCGCGCGGGGCGTGGACGCGGCGTACCACCTGGGCGACCTGGTGGGATACGCGCCCTGGCCGGCCGAGACGGTGGCGCTGCTGCGGGCTCGCGGCATCGCCGGCATCGCGGGGAACTACGACTCCACCGTGGCGGCGGACTACAAGCACTGCGGCTGCCGCTACGAGGACCCGCGCCAGGAGGAGCTCTCCCACCAGGGCTATGCCTGGACCCGCGCGCACGTGAGCGCGGAGACGAAGGCGTTCCTCGCCTCCCTGCCCTTCCGGCTGGACCTGCGGCCGCTGGGCGGGCACGCGCCGGGGCCGCGGGTGGTGCTGGTGCACGGCACGCCCACGCTCAACACGCTCTACTGGACGGAGGACCGTCCCGACGACTTCTGCCTGCGCATGGCGCGGCACGCCGGCGCCGCAGCGGGCGACGTGCTCTGCTTCGGGCACACGCACGTGCCCTGGCACCGCGCGGTGGAGGGAATCCACTTCGTGAACACCGGCTCCGTGGGCCGCCCCAAGGACGGCGACTGGCGCGCCGGCTACGTCGTCCTGTCGGTGGATGGGACGAGCGTGGACGTCGAGTTCGTGCGCGTCGAGTACGACTTGGAGCGGGCGATGTCGGCCATCCACGCCAGCGACCTCCCGCACGAGTTCGCCGAGTACCTGCGCACGGGCGGCAAACCAAAGGCCTGAACTGCTGACTCACGCAGAGACGCAGAGGGCGCAGAGAACCGCGGAAATGAGCGATAAGAAAGCCCTCCCCCGAAGTTGGGGGAGGGTTTGGGAGGGGGCCTCCGCCGCACGGGAGGCACTCCGCTAACGTAGCGGCGCTATTCGCCCTGCAGCGCGTGGTGGTCGCGGTACATGCAGCGGTCCTGCACCACCTGGATGCCCGCTTCCTCCAGCCGCCGCGCCGCCTCGTCGTTGCGGATGCCGAGCTGCATCCACACCGCCTTGGGCCTGAGCGCCAGCAGCTCGTCCACGTGGCGGCCCACCGCCTCGGGGCTGCGGAACACCTCCACCACGTCCGGCGCCTCCGGCAGGTCGCCCAGGCCGGCGACGGCGCCGGGATAGCCGTCGCGCGCCAGCCTGGGATTCACGGGGATGATGCGGTAGCCCTGCGCGGCCAGGTACGCCGGCACCGCGTGCGCCGGCTCGCCGGCGGCGTCCTCGCCCTTCATCCCCAGCACCGCGATGGTCTTTGCCGTGCGCAGGATGTTCGCCGCCGTCTCGGGAACCTCCATCGTCGCTCCTGCTCCATGGCCGTGATCGCGGACGCGGCCGTTCTCCGCGCCTCCGCGGCTCCGCGCGAGTTCAGTAGCTGAGCAGCGTGTGCACGGGC
>DASTLD010000230.1:0-2356 GCA_035715345.1 Longimicrobium sp. | reverse complement strand
GATGAGCGCCAGCTTCACCAACCAGGTGATGGCGCAGATCGAGCTGCACCAGAACGCGGGCGGCTACCAGAAGAAGGTGTACGTGCTGCCCAAGAAGCTGGACGAGAAGGTGGCGCGCCTGCACCTGGACAAGCTGGGCGTCAAGCTGACCAAGCTGTCGCCCAAGCAGGCCGAGTACATCGGCGTGCCCGTGGAGGGCCCCTACAAGCCCGACCACTACCGGTACTAGGCCGCGGCACGGCTGCGGGAAGACCCACGGGCGCCGGGCGATCTTTCTCGCCCGGCGCCCGCTGCATTCGGTGCGGCTCCGCGTGCCGTGCGGGGGGTGGAAAGAGTGCATGGTGTGCAATGTCCCGGCAAATTGCACATCGAATTCATTGCAGCGGTGTGCATGTCGCGTAATATTGCGTGCGGACGCGCGTCGTGGCACAGGGGCCCCCGAACAGCATCCCGCCGGCGCACCGACGCCGGCGGGTCCTGCGGCACTTACCCCTTACAGGACCGGACGCCATGGCAAAGTACTGCCAGGAGAAGTTCGAGGAGCTCAACGACGGGACCGAGGTCATCGTCTACTGGCGGCAGGACCAGCACAACCACGACGCCTCGTTCATCTCCGACGTCGCGAGGCAGCTGGGTGTGGTGCGGGGTGGGAACTGGCAGGTGCGCAAGAACAGCTACCAGTCCAACCTGAGCTCACCGCCCGACAACGGTGTGGACCGGGCGGAGCTCTTCGCGTAGGGCTCCAGGGGCTGAACACGAGGAGCGCCGGGCGATCCCATCGCCCGGCGCTCTTCCGTTGGGGCACGCGCCGTCTCCCGCCACTCCGTTCACCTTGGGCGGGCGGAGTCCGGCCCCGCCGCTTGTTCCTGCGCAAGTTGATGTTTTGCATAGGGTTGCGATGGCACGCGGGTTGCCTCGCCGCCGCGCTCCACCGCCCGCGCCGGCTGCCGGCGCGGGGCCCGGAACCCGACGCTTTCGGCCCGCAGGAGGCCCCGATGCGTTACCGTGCCTTCGCCGTCCTTGCCGCCGCGGCCGCGCTGGCCGCCT
Source organism: Longimicrobium sp. (assembly GCA_035715345.1). Classification (GTDB taxonomy): domain Bacteria; phylum Gemmatimonadota; class Gemmatimonadetes; order Longimicrobiales; family Longimicrobiaceae; genus Longimicrobium. The sequence continues at coordinate 1,309 of DASTLD010000230.1, read as the reverse complement.
GCGACGACCCCACCGGCTCCGACGCCGCCGCGTCCGCGCCGGGCATCACCGCACCCACGGGGCCGCGCTTTTCCGGCGGCGTGGCGCCCGACCCGGTGCCGCGCTTCTACGCCGGCAGCGACTACTGGCTGGGGTGGGTGTACCGACGCGCCTTCACCACCATCGACCCGGTGAGCGCGGACTCGGTGAACGCCTTCCTGCGCATCGCCGACAGCAAGGCGTCGTTCTGGAACGCCTTCTACGACGGCGCGGTGGACGATTCGCTGAAGACGTGGGCGCAGGACGCGCGGCTGAACCTGAGCCCCAACCTGGTCGCGGCCATCCTGGTGGTGGAGAGCGGAATGCAGCCGCACGTGTGGGAGCCGGGCGGCCAGACGTACGGGTACGCGCAGATGGGCCCGTCGTCGGACGGCGGGCTGATCCAGCACATCAACCACCACACCGGCTTCACCTGGATGAAGCGCGGCGTGCACCCGGATTCCATCGCGGTCAACGGCTACTCGCGCTCGCCGTCCAGCCCCATCGACTCCACGACGCTGTCGCAGTGGTACCTGGCGGACCCCATGAAGACCACGCGGGCGCTGGTGTACCACCTGCGGCAGATCGAGAACATCTGGACCGGCGTGCACAAGGTGAGCTGGGACTCGCGCCGCGCCTGGTGGCGTGACATGACCAGCATCAACGACCCCGCGCACGCCGCGTTCAAGGCGGACACCTCGTACGCAGAGCTGGCCGCGCGCGTCTACGGCCGTACGCCCAACGCGGGCGAGCTGCTGGACCTGGTGGCGGCCAGCTACAACCGCGGCTACCCGTGGGTGGAAAAGCAGCTCATCCTGTACGGCACCGGGTGGACGGCGCAGCTCAAGTCCGCCATGCTGGGCGGCCCCTGCCTGAGCCCGCCGCCGCGCGATGACGCGGCCATCCGCCGCGAGGCGGGGTGCTACCTGGACCGCGTGCGCCACTACACGATCCTGTTCCAGGCCGGCGCGGTGTTCACCAGCTCGGCGCGCGAGGTGATCGAGAGCTTCAACGCGGGCATGCCGTCCAACTGGTTCACCTACCAGGGCCCCGGCTCCACGGTGACGCGCAGCGTGCCGCCCGCGAGCGAGTCGTACCGCGGCACGGCGGTGGACGACAACGGGCTGGGGCTGCGGGTGGACTACAGCATCGCGGCGGGGAGCTGGGGCGGCGCCGGGCTGTGGTACTCCGCGGGGCAGAACTGGCGGACGCGCGCCGGGATCGGCAGCACGGAGGGGCTGGGGTTCTGGTACTACGGCAACGGCCGCGACCTGAACGGCGGGGTGGGGGT
>DASTLD010000229.1:0-14683 GCA_035715345.1 Longimicrobium sp. | reverse complement strand
CGCACGACTTTGGCTCGCCAGCCAACATCCGCCACCTGTGGAACGAGGTGAGGGCCTGGTTCGACACCCACCTGCGCGACGGGTCCGCGCGGTGACGTGGACGAAACGCTTGACTTCTGCATCCAAATGCTGAATATTCAGCACGTCGATCCCGTCTCCTTCTGTTTGCCCCTCCCGCTCTCCAGCCGAATGGACCCGCAGAGCCCCGCCGGGATGAGCCGCCGCGAGCGGCAGATCATGGACATCGTCTACCGCCGGGGGCGGGCGACGGCCGCGGAGGTGCTGGACGACCTTCCCGACCCGCCCACGTACTCCGCCGTGCGCGCCGCGCTGCGCCTGCTGGAGGAGAAGGGCATGCTGGCGCACCAGGCGGAGGGCAAGCGCTACGTCTACCTGCCCACCACCCCGCGCCGCCAGGCGCGCACCACCGCCCTGCGGCACCTGGTGCGCACCTTCTTCAACGGCAGCCCGGAGCAGGTGGTCAACGCGCTCATCGAGGACGGGCAGACGTCGTCGGCGGAGCTGGACCGGCTGGCCAGGCTGATCGACGAGGCGCGCGGCAAGGAGGAGGTGGGGCGGTGACGAACCTGCTGGACTCCGCCATGGTGGCCGGCGTGCTGGACACCGCCATCCGCGGCACCCTGATCCTGCTGGCGGCGCTGGGCGGCACCGCGCTGATGAAGCGCTCGTCCGCGTCGGCGCGTCACCTGGTGTGGCTGGCGGCCCTCGCGGCCATCCTCATGCTGCCGCTGGCCCGCCGCTTCGTGCCCGAGTGGCGCGTGGTGCCGGTGCCCACCGCGGCCCGCATCGTCCTGCTGCCCACGCCCGCCCCCGCGACCGAGGCGGCTCCCGCTCCCGTCGTTTCCGCTCCCATCGCCACGAACGCCCCCGAGACCACCACGGCTCCCGCTCCGGCGCCGGCGTCCGCGCCGGTGGACTGGCGGGCGGTGGCGCTGCTGCTGTGGGCGGCGGGCGCGGCGCTGTTCTTCGCGCGGCTGCTGTACGGGCTGGTGCGCGTGCAGTGGATCGAGCGGCGGGCGGTGGAGCTGACCGACGACCGCTGGGTGCGGCTGACGGACGGGCTGGCGCGCCGGCTGCGGCTGGGGCGCATCGTGCGACTGCTGCGCGAGCCGGGCGCCACGGTGCCCATGACCTGGGGCGTGTTCCGCCCCGTCATCCTGCTCCCCGGCGAGGCGGATTCCTGGGACGAGGAGCGCCGCCGCGTGGTGCTGGCCCACGAGCTGGCGCACGTGCGCCGCTGGGACGCGCTGACGCAGTGGATCGCCCATGTGGCGGTGGCCGTCTACTGGTTCAACCCGCTGGTGTGGATCGCCGCGCGCAAGCTGCGCGAGGAGCGCGAGCACGCCTGCGACGACGCGGTGCTGGAGGCGGGCGCGCGCCCCACGGAGTACGCGGACCACCTGCTGACCATCGTCCGCTCGCTGGGCATGGCGGGCGGCCGGCCGGTGGCGGCGCTGGCCATGGCGCGGCGCAGCCAGTTCGAGGGGCGGCTGCTGGCCATCCTGGACAGCGCGGTGCGCCGCAACGGCGTCAGCCGCGCCGCCGCGCTGGCCACCGCGGCCGCCGCGCTGGCCTGCGTGCTGCCGCTGGCCGCGCTGCAGGCCGTGGAGCCGGCGGACGGGCTGACGCTGACCGCCCAGGTGGTGAAGTCGCCCGCGGGTGCGGACGGGGACGGGGTGGCGAAGGCGGGGACCGTCGCGCGGCAGGCGCAGGAGATCGCGAAGCAGGCGCTGCTGCCGGAGCCGGGCGCGCCCATCGCCCCGCTGGTGGCGGTGGCGCCGCTGGAGGCGCGGCAGCCGATGGACCCGCGCACCGCCGCGGAGGCGCAGGCGCTGAGCCGCACCGCCGCCGCGGGCAACGACGACCAGACCAAGCGGGCGGCGCTGGGCGCGGTGGCGCAGCAGGACCCGGCGCTGTACGCGGAGATCATCAAGGCCGCGGAGGAGATCGACTCCGACTCCGACCGGCGGCTGGTGCTGTGCGAGCTGCTGCGCCGGCCGGACCTGAGCCGCGCCAACCTGCACGCCATCATCGGCGCCACGCGCACCATGCAGTCCGACACGGAGCGCCGCATCGTCCTCGGCGAGACGCTGGGGCACGCGGGCATGCGCGGCGGCGACCTGCCGGCGGAGCTGTTCGAGTCGCTGTCCAAGTTCGCGTCCGCCACGGAGCAGCGCATCGTGATGTCGACCATCATCGAGCGGCCGCGCGTGTCGCAGGGCGAGCTGCTGAGCCTGTTCCGCTTCGTGCCGCGGATGGAGAGCGACACGGAAAAGCGCCTGGTGTTGACCACCGCGGCGCAGCGGCACCGCATCGAGGGCGCGGCGCGCGACGCCTACCTGGCCGCCGCGCGTTCCATGACCAGCGACACCGAGCGCGGCCTGACCCTGAGCACGCTGGTGGGACAGGGCGGGCGCGCGGCGGCCGAGCCCACGCGCCAGGCGGCGCCCGTGGCCGGTGAGCCGACGCGGCCGCGCCTGGCGGTCAGCGCCAGCGGCACTTCGGACCGCGCGGGGCAGGGCGAGTCGCTGTGGAGCAGCGACATCGACTACGAGAGCAACGGGCGCCGGCTGTTCATCGACGCCAAGAAGGTGGTGTTCGGCAACGGCCGCTGGGACGTGCGCCGCATCGAGCGCGGCGGGCGCCTGATCGTGGAGGAGCGCCGCCGCGACGGCACCGTCTGCCGCGTGGAGGCGGTGCCCGGCCGCGACGGCCGCCCGGTATGGACCTACAAGCGCAACGGCGTGGTGCAGTCGTACGACTCCGCCGAGCGCACCTGGTTCGAGAACCTGGTCCGCGAGATCACGACCTGACGTTCCGGTGACGCCGGGGTGGCTTCCATCCCGGCGTTCTCCGGCGGAAACGTGCTGATTTTTCACCAGATGTGAGGTGCGGACACCCGGGCCATCCCGCCGTCCGCGATGAAGTGCTGATTTTTCACCCGGTTCCATCACCCCGAAGGAGAGAGCGATGCCCATCCCCCTGAGACCCGCCCTGCTGGCCGCGCTGCTGCTGGCCGCTCCCGCCGCCGCGCAGCACTCGCGCACGCACACCAACCACAACGGCGAGGTGCACATCGTCGACAGCCGCAACGGCGAGCGGCTGGAGATCGCCATGCGCGGGCAGGTGGAGTTCAACGACGAGGGCGACTGGGTGGAGTCCGTCAGCCCCGGCGGGCGGCTGCTGGTGGAGGAGCGCAGGCGCGGCATGGAGCGGCGCATGGAGTTCACCGACGGCGACCGCGGCGTGCGCATCCGCTACTGGGTGAACGGCGACGCGCGCCAGGTGGACGCCGGCGCGCGCGAGTGGGCCCGCGCCCGCATCCTGGAGGCGGTGCGCGAGAGCGGCTTCGGCGCCGAGCAGCGGGTGGCGCGCATCCGCGCCGGGCGGGGCGTGAACGGCGTGCTGGAGGAGATCGGCCGCATCCGCAACGACACCGGGCGGCGCATGTACTACCTGGCGCTGCTCGACGGCCCGCGCATGACCTCCGCCGAGTTCGCGCGGGTGATGGACGACGTGGGCCGCCGCATCGGCAGCGACACGGAGACGCGCCTGGTGCTGCACCGCGCCGCCGACCAGGCGAGCGACGGCACCCGCACCGCCGCCCTGCTGCGCGCGCTGCGCAGCGTGGAGAGCGACGTGGAGACGCGCCTGGTGCTGCACCGCGTGGCGGAGGGCGGCCGCCTGCGCGACGACGCGTCGCGCCAGGCGTTCTTCGCGGCGCTGGAGAACATCGGCAGCGACACGGAGCGCCGCCTGGTGCTGCACCGGCTGGCGGAGGGCGGGCTGGACGCGGCGCTGCGCCCCGGCTTCTTCGACGCCGTCAGCGAGTTCAGCTCCGACACGGAGCGCCGCCTGGTGCTGAGCGCGGTCATGCGCGGCGACGCGCCGGAGGCGGTGATCGTGGACGCCATCCAGGCCGCCGGCGAGATGCGCTCCGACACGGAGAAGCGCCTGGTGCTGAGCCAGGTGCCGTCCAGCCGCATGCGCAGCCAGCGGGTCACGGACGCCTACCGCGCGGTCGTGCGCACCATGCGCTCGGACTCGGAGCGGTCGCTCGCGCTGCGGCGCCTGGCCGGCGACTACTGATCCCCATCTCCCGAGATCACTGAAACGCCCGGCGGCACGCCGCCGCCGGGCACCTGGAACGCCGCACCGGCGGAACCCGACCGATGACCCGCATCTCCCGTATTGCCCTGCTGCTGGCCCTGCTGGCGCCCGCCGCGGCCGCCGCCCAGACCCCGCCCGACACCACCGCGCGCCCGCAGGCGCGGGCGGTGCGGATCACCGGCGGCGCGCCGGACGTGGACGGCCGGCTGGACGACGCCGCCTGGCAGGCCGCGCCCGCGCTGACCGGGCTCGTCCAGAAGCTGCCCAACGAGGGCGCCCCCGCCACCGAGGCCACCGAGGTGCGCTTCCTGTACGACGACGGCGCGCTGTACGTGGGCGCGCGGATGTACAGCCGCGACCCCGCCGCCGTGCAGGCGCCCGTCAGCCGCCGCGACAACGTGGAGCAGGCGGAGCGCATCCTGGTGTCGCTGGACACCTACCTCAACCGCCGCACCGCCTACACCTTCGGCGTCACCGCGTCCGGCGTGCGGCTGGACGGCTTCCACGGCGCCGACAGCGACGCGGCGGACCTCTCCTTCGAGCCGGTGTGGGTGGCCCGGACGCGCCGCGACTCGCTGGGGTGGACGGCGGAGATGCGCATCCCCTTCAGCCAGCTCCGCTTCAACCGCGCGGACGTGCAGACGTGGGGGCTCAACGTCAGCCGCCGCATCGCCTCCACCAACGAGGACCAGTACTGGGTGATGGTGCCCGCCAGGGAGACGGGCTGGGCCTCGCGCTTCGGCGACCTGACGGGGATCTCCGGCATCCGGCCCACGCGGCGCATCGAGCTGACGCCGTACGTGGCCGGCGGCGCGGACTTCAGCAGCGACCCCGGCGAGGGCAACCCGTTCGACGACGGCAGCGAGACCACCACCCGCGTGGGCGGCGACGTCAAGATGGGGCTGGGGCCCAACCTGACGCTGGAGGCCACCTTCAACCCCGACTTCGGGCAGGTGGAGCTGGACCCGGCGGAGGTGAACCTGTCCGCGTTCGAGACCTTCTTCAGCGAGCGGCGGCCGTTCTTCACGGAAGGGGCGGACCTGCTCTCCGTGGCCAACTTCTTCTACTCGCGGCGCATCGGCGCGCCGCCGCGCGGCAGCGCCGTGTTCGGGCTCGCGGACCGCGTGGTGGGGAGCTACACCTACCTGGACGCGCCGCCCACCAGCACCATCCTGGGCGCGGCCAAGCTGACCGGCCGCCTGCCGTCCGGCACCTCCATCGGCGTGCTGGCCGCGCTGACGGACCGCGAGCGGGTGCGCACCTTCGACGTGGAGGGCGGCGACTTCGGCAGCTTCGTGGCGGAGCCGCGCACGGCCACGGCGGTGGCGCGCGTGCAGCAGGAGCTGGGCGAGAGCGGGTCCACGGCAGGCGCCGTGCTGACCGGCGTGCGCCGCGACCTGGAGCACGGCGACCCGCTGGCCGCGTACATGAACCGCCAGGCGTACACGGGCGGGGTGGACTGGCGGCTGCGCTTCAACCGCGGCGAGTACGTGCTGCAGGGCGACGCCGGCTTCAGCTACATCGAGGGCGACTCCCTGGCCATCCGGCGGGCCCAGCGCGCGGCGGTGCGCTACTTCCAGCGGCCGGATGCGGGGCACGTGGAGCTGGACCCGTCGCGCACCTCGCTGTCCGGCTGGCGCACCTCCGCGCAGCTCTCGCGCAACAGCGGCACGCACTGGCTGTGGTACGTGAACGGCGAGGCGCGCACGCCCGGCTTCGAGCTGAACGACGCGGGGGCGATGGGGCACACCGACCGGCTGGCCATCAACGGCGGCCTGACGTATCGCGAGACGCGGCCCGGGAAGGTCTTCCGCAGCTACAGCATGACGGTGGGCAACGAGAACGGCTGGAACTGGGACCGGACGCGCGTCTGGGGCGCGGTGACCGCCAGCGCCTCCGCCACGCTCCGGAACTTCTGGCGCACCAGCTTCACGGGGTGGGTGGACCTGCCGGCCTACAACGCCAGCGCCACCCGCGGCGGCCCGCTGATGGGCACGGACCACGCCTGGATGACCATCTTCGGCATCGGCAACCCCACGTCGGCCAAAACACGCATCCGCACGCAGGTGGAGTTCGGCGGCAGCCAGCAGGGGCAGGAGTGGTTCCGCTGGTTCGTCGGGACGTCCGTGCGGCCGGGCCCGCGCTGGCAGCTCTCGCTGGAGCCGGACTACTCGCGCTGGACGGACCCGCGCCAGTACGTGGACGCGCTGCCGGGCGGGACGGAGGCCACCTTCGGCACGCGCTACGTGTTCGCGCACATCGACCGCACGGAGATCGTGGCGCGCATGCGGCTCAACTACCTATTCACCCCGGACCTGTCGCTGGAGGTGTACGCGGAGCCGTACGCGGCCAGCGGCAACTACCACACCTTCGGCGAGCTGCCGGCCGCGCGCAGCAAGGGCCTGCGCGTGTACGGCCGCGACGGCACCACCCTTACCCCCGTGGAGGGCGGCTTCCAGGTGACGGACGGCGCCGACACCTTCGAGGTGCCGGACGACGACTTCAACGTGCTCTCCTTCCGCAGCAACGCGGTGATGCGCTGGGAGTGGCGGCCCGGGAGCACGCTGTTCCTGGTGTGGCAGCAGAACCGGTACGACGAGACGGCCAGCGCGCGCCCCGTGGGCCCCGGCGACCTGGGCGACACCCTGCGCGCCGCGGGCGACAACTACCTGGCGCTCAAGATGACGTACTGGATCCCGGTCCGCTGAGAACCTGAAGGACTCACGCAGAGACGCAGAGGACGCGGGGAACGGATCGGCTTCTCCGCGTCCTCCGCGTCTCTGCGTGAGGAAAGTCCTTGGAGATGGGGATGCGGAACGGCATCTTGGCAGCCTCCACCGGATCATCCCCTCCCTGCCTCCAATCCCATGGCCCAAACCACTGCCCAGCCCGGCGGCGACATCGTCGTCACGCCCGACAGGCCGCTGGTCCTCCCCGGCGGCACGCTGCTCGTGAACCAGATCACCATCGAGGACGGCGGCTACATCCAGGTGACGGGGACCGCCGACATCACCGTCCAGTCGCTCGTGGTGCAGGGGAGCGGCACGCTGAGCGTGGCCGGCACCCCCGGCACCCCCGGCAGCCCCGCCGGGCAGGGCGGCAACGGGGGCAACGGCGGTCCCGGCGGCGACGCACCGGCCTGCACCGTCAACGTGGGCACGCTCAGCGGCGCGCTCACGGTACAGGTGGCCGCGGGCGGCGGCGGCGACGGCGGAAGCGGCGGCCCGGGCGCGGCCGGGGAGAGCGGCCAGCCCGGGGGCAACGGCGGCAATGGCGGCAATGGGGGGAACGGCGGCAACGGCGGCCGGGTGTGGATCGGCTACGCGGCCCTGGCGCCGGGAGCCACCATCCTCGCGCAGACTCCGCCCGCGCAGGGGGGGATGGGCGGCCCGGGCGGGCCCGGTGGTCCGGGAGGCAGCGGCTCGTGGCCCGGAACCCCCGGCGCCGCGGGGATGCCCGGCCAGACCGGCCGTCCCGGCGAGGTCATCGTCCAGCGGACGTCCGGATGAGAAACACGAGGAGGGCGCGGAGAAGCTGTCTCCGCGCCCTCCTCGTCTCCGCGTGAGACCCCTCAGTCCGCCGCCGGCAGCGCCAGCGTGAACACGGCGCCGGAGCCGGGCGGGCTCTCCACCGCCAGGTCGCCGCCCATGCCGCGCGCCAGGTCGCGGCTGATGGACAGGCCCAGCCCGGTGCCCTCCTGCACGCTGGTCAGGCTGCGGCCGAGCTGCACGAACGGCTCGAAGATGCTCTCCAGCCGGTCCGGCGGCACGCCCGCGCCGGTGTCGGACACGCGCACCAGCACGCGGCCCTCCCGGCGCACGCACTCCAGGCGCACGCTGCCGCCGCGCGGGGTGAACTTGATGGCGTTGGAGAGCAGGTTCAGCACGATCTGCCGCACCTTCTCCGCGTCCGCCCAGGCGGCAAGGTCCGCGTCCGGCGCCGCGTAGCCGTACTCCAGCCCCCGCTCGCGCACCTGCGGCGCCACCAGCGCCTCCAGCCCCGCCAGCACCCCGCCCAGCGGCACCCGGGCGATGTCGAACTCCACGTGCCCACCCTCCAGCCGGGCGAAGTTGAGCACGTCGTTGATGAGCCCCAGCAGGTGGTGCTGGCTGCGGCGGATGCGCTTCAGGTCCTCCGCCTGCTCCGGCGTCAGCGGGCCGCGCAGCCCCATCTCCATCAGCTCCGTGTAGCCGCCGATGGCGTTGAGCGGCGTGCGCAGCTCGTGGCTCATCACCGCCAGGAACTCCGTCTTGGCCCGGCTGGCGCTCTCCGCCTCCGCGCGGGCCTGCCGCTCCGCCGCGAACAGCCGCGAGCGCTCCAGCGCCTGCGCCGCCAGGTCCGCCACGGTGTGGAGGAAGGTGCGCTCGGACTCGTCGAAGCTGCGGGGAGAGTGGAAGCTGAAGGTGAGGCCCGCCACCACCCGGTCGCCCGCCATCAGCGGCAGCGCGGCGAGCGAGGTGTGACCCGCGTCCCGCATGACCTCGGCGGCGGCGGGGTACACCGCCTCCACCTCGTCCGGCGTGTGGAAGAAGGTGGGCCGCCGCGACAGCGCCGCGTCGGAGAGCGGCCGCCCCGCCACCAGCGGGTAGCGCGCGTACTGCCGCAGCACCTCCGGCGGGTAGCCGGTGCTGGCCAGCGTGGTCCACTCGCCCCGCTCCGCGTCCAGCGCCGCCAGCGACCCCGCCGCCCCGCCCAGCGCGCGCCCGCCCTCCTCCACCACCACGTCCGCCACCTGCTCCGGCGAGGCGGCCTGGCTGAGCGCCGCCGCCAGCCGCTGCAGCGCGCGCGCCCGCTCCGCCCCGTGCTCCGCCGCGTCGCGCGCCGCCTGCTCCGCCGCGAACAGCCGCGCGTTCTGCACCGCGGTGGTGGCGCGGCGGGCCAGCGCCTCCGCCGTGCGCAGGTCCGCCTCCGTGAAGCGGCGCCCGGAGCGCGTGGTGGCCAGCGTCAGCGCGCCCAGCACGCGGTCGCGCGAGAGCAGGGGCACGCACAGGTAGCTGGTGATGCCCACCGCCAGCAGGATCTCGCGGTGCTCCGCGTCCTCCGCCCCCGCCTCGAGCATCGCCTGGGTGACCTCGGGGACGAAGACGGCCTGGCCGGTGCGCAGCACGTGCGGCAGGCCGGAGGGCGCGTCCCAGCGAGGCTCGCGGCCGCGGGCCAGCAGCGCCTCCGCCGCGGCGTCCGCGCCCCCGGGCGGCTGCACCAGGATGCGGCGCAGCTCCGGCGGCCAGCCGCCGGACTCCGGGTCCGCCACCACGTCCACGCCGCACCAGTCCGCCAGCTCCGGCACCGCCGCGCGTGCCAGGCTGCGCAGCGTCTCCTCCGGGTCCAGCGACTCGGTCAGCAGGCGCGACGCCTCCGCCAGGAAGGCCGAGCGCCGCCGCTCGTCGTCGGCCGCGGCGCGGGCGCGCTGCTCCGCCTCGTACAGCCGCACCCGCTCCAGCGCGATGCCGCACTGCTGCGCCAGCGCGCGCAGGAAGCCCAGCTCCTCGTCGTCCAGCACGCGTGGGGCGTCGAAGCTCAGGTTGAAGCTGCCCAGCACCGCCCCCTCCGCCCGCACCGGCACGCACGCCAGCGCCACCGTGCGGCTGGCGGCGGGGCGCGTGGCGGTAAAGCGCGGATACCGCCGCGCCAGCTCCTCCGTGTCCGCCACCACCACCGGCACGCCGGCGCGGATGGCGTCGGCGATGGGCACCGGCGCGCTGGCGGGGATGCGCATCCACCCCCGCAGGACCTCCGCCGCGTACCCTTCCGTGCCCAGCAGCTCGATGGTCTCGCCGTCCGCGGAGAGCACGGCCAGGCTGCCGCCGAAGGCGCCCACCGCGGGCAGCCCCTCGTGCAGCAGCACGTCCGCCACCTGCTTCTGCGTCAGCGCGCCGGAGAGTCCCGCCGTGACGCGCTGCAGCCGGGAGATGCGCTCCACCGCCCGCTCCAGCCGCGCGCGGCCCTCCAGCTCCTCCGTCAGGTCCTCCACCAGCCCCGCGATCCAGCGCAGCGCGCCGGAGCCGTCGCGCACCGGGAAGGCGCGGTCGCGCAGGTGGCGCACGGCGCCGTCGGGCAGCGCCACGCGGTACTCCAGCGTGCCGCCGGACCGCGCCCGCTCCGGCAGCGCCGCCTCCACCCGCGCCCGGTCGCCCGGGTGAACGGCCTCCACGAAGGCCGCGGGGTCCTCTTCCACCCGCGACACGGGCAGCCCGAACAGCGTGGTGAAGGCGGGGCTGGCGTAGCGCACCCGCATGCGCTCGGCGTCCACCACGTAGAAGTAGGTGCCGAAGACGTTCTCCATGAGCAGCGAGAACACCGCCTCCTGCTCGCGCAGCGCCCTGGCCGCCTGCCGGCTCTCCGTGACGTCCGCCACCAGCCCCAGCACCCCGCCCACCCCGCCGCCCGCGCGCACGGGGTGGTAGCTGACCAGGTAGGTGCGGCCGTCGCCGGTGCCGGAGATCTCCAGCCCGGTGATGGCCGCGCCACCCAGCACGCCGGCCAGCATGGGCTCCACCACGTCCGCCCACTCGGGGATGACCTCGCGGACGGTGCGGCCCAGGTGCGCCTGCACCGGGGCGCCGTTGATGCGGGCCAGCGGCTCGTTGATGGCCACGTAGCGCAGCCCGCGGTCCAGCACCGCGATGCCCGCGTCCGACGTCTCCAGCAGGGCTTCGAACGCCGCGCGCAGCACCTCCGCCTCGTGTGGCAGCACGGCCTCGCCGTCGGTCACGCCGAACAGCGCGGGCACGGGAAGGGCGCCGGGGGTCAGGGTGGAATCGTCCATCGGGGAAGCCGCCCGGGGGCGCGGCGGGGGGAGAGCACGTGGGGCGGGACCCACAAACATGCTGCGCCGGGGCGGTCCTGGCAATCCGTCGCCCGTATTACGCAGAAGGAATGTACAAGGATCATCCTGTCCCGCCGCCCGGGGAAACTCGGCCGCGGCGGCGGGATTCCGCCCCTCGCGCCGGCCAATCAGTTCTCCGCGTCCTCCGCGTCTCTGCGTGAGACGGTGGTCCCGCGCGGGCGCGTGCGGCGGGCCGGGAAGGAGCGCCGGGCGAGAAGGGCCAGGCGGGGGGCGGGGAATTGACAGAATCGGCCAGCCCGCTTACCTTTCCCGGTCTGTCGCGCAACCGGAGGTTCGCGGCGGCGGGGGCCTCACGGCCCTCGCCACGTTTTTTCGTCTCCAGTAACGAGCGTGTAGCAAGGTATGCCGACCATCAACCAGCTCGTCCGCAAGGGCCGCGAGACGCTGCTCCAGAAGAGCAAGTCGCCGGCCATGCGCAACAACCCGCAGAAGCGCGGCGTGTGCACGCGCGTGTACACCACCACGCCCAAGAAGCCGAACTCGGCCCTGCGGAAGGTCGCGCGCGTGCGGCTGGTCAACGGGATCGAGGTGACCGCCTACATCCCGGGCGAGGGGCACAACCTGCAGGAGCACAGCATCGTGCTCATCCGCGGCGGGCGCGTGAAGGACCTGCCCGGCGTGCGCTACCACATCATCCGCGGCACGCTGGACTCGTCCGGCGTGAACGACCGCCGCCAGAGCCGCTCCAAGTACGGCGCCAAGCGTCCCAAGGCCGGCGCCGCCGGCAAGGGCGCCCCGGCCGGCAAGGGCGGAAAGGGGAAGAAGTAAATGAGCCGCCGCACCCGCGCCGTCAAGCGCCCCATCATCCCGGATCCCGTCTACGGGAGCGAGATGGTGACCAAGTTCGTGAACACCCTCATGCTGGACGGCAAGAAGTCCACCGCCGAGGGCATCTTCTACGACGCCATGAAGGTCATGGAAGAGCGCACCGGCCAGCCGGCCGAGACGGTCTTCAAGCAGGCGCTGAACAACGCCAAGCCCGTGCTGGAGGTCAAGAGCCGCCGCGTGGGCGGCGCCACCTACCAGGTGCCGGTCGAGGTGCGCCCCGAGCGCCGCACCGCGCTGGCCATGCGCTGGCTGGTGGGCTACGCCCGCGCCCGCGGCGAGAAGACCATGGCCGAGCGCCTGGCCGCCGAGCTGCTGGCCGCCAGCCGCAACGAGGGCGCCACCATCAAGAAGAAGGACGACACGCACCGGATGGCCGAGGCCAACAAGGCCTTCGCGCACTACCGCTGGTAGCCGTCGCAGTCGGGCAGGACCGAGCGTACACAGCTTTGGAAAGCCGCGGCGGCGCTGGGGCAGACGAACGTCCCCGGCGCCCCGCGTTTTCCGCGTAACGGATAGATAAGGCAAATGGCCCGCACCACACCGCTGGAGAAGCTGCGCAACATCGGCATCATGGCGCACATCGATGCCGGCAAGACGACGACGACGGAGCGCATCCTCTACTATACCGGCCGCACCCACAAGATCGGCGAGGTGCACGAGGGCGCGGCCACCATGGACTGGATGGAGCAGGAGCAGGAGCGCGGCATCACGATCACGTCGGCCGCCACCACCTGCCAGTGGAACCGGTTCGACCAGACGTACCGCATCAACATCATCGACACCCCGGGCCACGTCGACTTCACCGTCGAGGTGGAGCGGAGCCTGCGCGTGCTGGACGGCGCGGTGTGCGTGTTCGACGCGGTGGCCGGCGTGGAGCCCCAGTCCGAGACGGTGTGGCGCCAGGCCGACAAGTACGGCGTGCCGCGCATCTGCTTCGTCAACAAGATGGACCGCACCGGCGCCAACTTCCAGCGCTGCGTGGACATGATCGCGGACCGGCTGGGCGCCAAGCCGCTGCCCATCCACCTGCCCATCGGCGACGGCGAGCACTTCGTGGGCATCGTCGACGTGCTGCGCCAGGTGGAGCTGATCTACGACGACACCACGCTCGGCAAGAACTGGACGGAGCAGCCGGTGCGCGCGGAGCTGCAGGAGACCGTCGCCGCCGCCCGCCTGGCGCTGGTCGAGGGCGCGGTGGAGCACGACGACCACCTCATGGAGCGCTACCTGGAGGGCGAGGAGATCAGCGAGGAGGAGCTGCGCCACGCCATCCGCAACGCCACCATCGCCGGCGCCATGACGCCGGTGCTGACCGGCTCGGCGTTCAAGAACAAGGGCGTGCAGCAGCTGCTGGACTCGGTCATCGACTACCTGCCGGCGCCGGTGGACATCCCGGCCATCAAGGGCACGGACCCGGAGAACGGCGACGCCGTCATCGAGCGCCGCGCCGCCGACGACGAGCCCTTCTCGGCGCTGGCCTTCAAGATCGCCACGGACCCGTACGTCGGTAAGCTGACCTTCTTCCGCGTGTACTCGGGCGTCATCACGTCCGGCAGCCACGTGCTCAACAGCACCAAGGGCAAGCGCGAGCGCCTGGGCCGCATCCTCCAGATGCACGCCAACAAGCGCGAGGAGATCCCCGAGGTGCGCGCCGGCGACATCGCCGCGGCCATCGGGCTCAAGGACACCACCACGGGCAACACGCTCTGCGACCCGGAGAAGCCGGTGGTGCTGGAGTCGATGACCTTCCCGGAGCCGGTCATCGACGTGGCCATCGAGCCCAAGACCAAGGTGGACCAGGACAAGATGGGCGAGGCCCTGCGCCGCCTGTCGGACGAGGACCCCACCTTCCGCGTGCACACGGACCCGGAGACGGGGCAGACCATCATCTCCGGCATGGGCGAGCTCCACCTGGAGATCCTGGTGGACCGCATGCTGCGCGAGTTCAAGGTCGACGCCAACGTGGGCCGCCCGCAGGTGGCCTACCGCGAGACCATCCGCAAGCAGGTGGAGAAGGTCGAGGGCAAGTTCGTCCGCCAGACCGGCGGCTCCGGCCAGTACGGCCACGTGGTCATCAACATGATGCCCGCGGAGCCGGGGCAGGGCTTCGTCTTCGAGGACAAGATCGTGGGCGGCGTCATCCCCCGCGAGTTCATCAAGCCCAGCGAGCAGGGCATGCGCGAGGCCATGGACACCGGCGTGCTGGCCGGCTACCCCATGGTCGACGTCAAGGTGCAGCTGGTCTTCGGCAGCTACCACGACGTCGACTCGTCGGAGATCGCCTTCAAGATCGCCGGCTCCATGGCCTTCAAGGAGGCCGCCCGCCGCGCCAACCCGGTGCTGCTGGAGCCGGTGATGAGCGTGGAGGTGGTCACGCCCGGCGACTACATGGGCGACGTGATCGGCGACCTGTCCAGCCGCCGCGGCAAGATCCAGGGCATGGACCAGCGCGGCGACGCGCAGGTCATCAACGCCCAGGTGCCGCTGTCGGAGATGTTCGGCTACAGCACGACCCTGCGCTCGCAGACCCAGGGCCGCGCCGTGTACAGCATGCAGTTCTCGCACTACGCCGAGGTGCCCAAGAGCAAGGCCGACGAGATCGTCGCGAAGGTCCGCGGCTGAGGCGGTTCGCCGGCCCGGGGGGAGCGCGCTCCCCCCGGGCGGAATCCAATCAGCCTTTTTTCCCAACACCCTCTCTGATAGGGGAGATTCAAACCAATGGCCAAGGCCAAGTTTGAGCGCAACAAGCCGCACGTGAACGTGGGCACCATCGGGCACGTGGACCACGGCAAGACCACGCTGACGGCCGCGATCACGCGGATCCAGGCGGCCAAGGGTCTGGCCGACTTCATGTCGTTCGACAACATCGACAAGGCT
>DASTLD010000228.1:0-3730 GCA_035715345.1 Longimicrobium sp. | reverse complement strand
GCGAGCTGCCGGCGGCCGTGCTCGGCGGCCGCATCTACGTCACCGGCGGGTTCGGCGACGACGAGGTGGTGCTGGCCACGGTCGAGGTGTTCGACCCCGCCACGGGCGCCTGGTCCGCGGCGCCGCCCATGCCGGGGCCGCGGCACCACCACGGCGCCGTGGCGCTGAACGGAAAGCTGTACGTCGCCGGCGGGTACTCGCGCCTGGGCGCCAACTGGTCGCGCGAGCGCACGCTCTTCGAGTACGACCCCGCCGCCGGCGCCTGGACGGAGCGCGCGCCGCTGGCGCTGGAGCGCGCGGCCATGGCGGCCGCCGCGGCGGACGGCAGGCTGTACCTGTTCGGCGGCACCACCGGCACGGCGCAGCAGAACCACACCAGCATCTACGACCCCGCCACGGACACGTGGAGCGAGGGCGCGCGCATGCCCACCCCGCGCGAGCACGTGGCGGCCGCGGTGATCGGCTCCACCCTCTACGTGTCCGGCGGCCGGAACCTGGGCCTGGCCAACGTGCGGACGCTGGAGGCGTACGAGCCCGCGACGGACACCTGGCGCGCGCTGGCGCCCATGGGCACCGCGCGCAGCGGCCACGGCATGGCGGCCATGAACGGGAAGCTGTACGTCTTCGGCGGCGAGGACCTGGCGGGCCCCGCCACGCTGGACCAGGTGGAGGAGTACGACCCGGCCACGAACACGTGGCGCGCGCTCGAGGCCCTGCCCGACGCGATCACCGGCCTTGGCGCGGCGGCGCTGGCGGACCGCATCCACGTCATCGGCGGCGCCGACACGAGCGGCCGCACGCAGACGGCCAACCGTGTCTTCACCGTGCCCTGAGCCGCGGGCTGACCCATCTCCGGCGCCGGGTGTCCCAGCGGGTGGACACCCCGCGCCGGACGCGCCGGGCCCCGCCGCATCCAACCCGTTGCGGCGCAATCGGATGATGGAAATCGCCCCGCGCGGTATGGCCGATGCGCATGCGCGGCACCCGATCGTCCTCGATCCGCCCCACCCCCTGATCCCGAAATCGCGGAGCACCCAACGATGAAGACCCCCGCCCGCCCCTTCCGGCGCGCCCTGCTGATGGCCGGCCTGGTGCTGGTGTCCGGCGGCTGCGCCACCCAGGTGACGCGCGTGTCGCCGGAGCAGCAGATCGACCTGTCCGGCCGCTGGAACGACACCGACAGCCGCATCGTGGCCGAGGAGCTGATCCGCCTGAGCTTCGACGCCGAGCGCGGCGGCGACTGGGCCGTGCGCCACATGCAGGCCCACGCCGGCCGCAAGCCGACGGTCATCATCGGCAGCGTGCGCAACCGCAGCATGGAGCAGATCCCCGTCGGCACCTTCGTGCGCGACCTGGAGCAGGCGTACCTGCGCAGCGGCCAGGTGAGCGTGGTGGCCAGCCGCGACGAGCGAGACGAGGTGCGCGAGGAGAAGCTGGACCAGCAGGAGAACGCCACGGCGGACACGCGCGCCCGCCTGGCCCGCGAGCGCGGCGCCGACTACATGCTGCAGGGCGACATCCAGTCCATCGAGGACCGCGAGGGCCGCCGCCGCGTGGTCTACTACCAGGTGGACCTGACGCTGGTGGACGTGGAGACCAACGAGAAGACCTGGACCGGGCAGCACAAGATCAAGAAGATGGTCGAGCGCCCCCGCTTCCGCATCTGACACCGCACCGCAGGCACCCGCTCATGAATCGTTCGCTGATCGCGCTCGCGTCGCTGGCGGCCCTGGCCGCCGGCTGCGCGCCGCGCATGGACCCGGTGCGGCCCATCTACCGCAACGGCGAGATCGTGGAGAGCACCACCGACGAGGTGGTGGAGCAGGCCCGCGCGGACGGCCAGGCCGCCCGCGCCGCCGCGGCGGACGAGGCGGACCGCACCGCCGCCGAGGCCTTCGTGCAGTGCACCGGCGACGTCTGCCAGGCGCTGACCCGCGGCGAGCTGGCCGTGGGGATGACCCGCGCGCAGGTGCTGGCCGCCACCCGCACCGGCGCCGCCGCCTGGGAGGAGCGCGGCGGCGGCAGCGTGACCACGATGACGGGCGCCGCGGAGGCGCACCCGTCGGACGTGATTGCCGAGGTGGCGATGATCACGCTGGAGAACGGCCGCGTGCGCAGCTACGCCTACCGCGAGCCGCAGGGCCTGCGCCTGGTGGCGTCCGCCGCGGATGCCACCGCGGAGGGCGCGGCCCGGGCGCGCGCCGCCGCGCTGCTGCGCCAGGGCGACGAGCTGGCGCTGGCCGGCGACTTCACGCGCGCGCTGGACCGCTACGACCGCGCGGACGTGGTGCAGCCGGGCAACCCCGAGACCACGCTCCGCATTGCCCGCGCGCTGGACAAGATGCTGCGCCCGCGCGAGGCGGAGCTGCGCTGGCGGCTGTTCCTGCACCAGCTGGAGCTGGAGAAGATCCGCGCGCACGGCGAGGCGTACGCCCACCTGGCCGCGGCCATCGTGGAGGCCCGCGAGCGCCTGATCGTCCTCGAGCGCAGCCGATGACCCGCGTTCCCTCCCTGCGCGCGCTCGCCGTGGCGGCCCTGGCCGCCGCGGCGGGCGCGTGCGCCGGGGCGGGCCGCTACCCCGCGATCCCCGCCCCCGAGACCCTGCCGGAAGGCTCGCCGCTGCTGAGCGAGACGCTGCACCCGGGCGACGCCTGGCTGCGCCACTACCTGATGGCGGGCGACGCCGACGCCGCGCTGGCGCTGCTGGAGGGCCGCGGCGGCCCGCGCGACGAGCTGCTGCGCCGGCTGCAGCAGGGCGTGGTGCTGCACCAGGCCGGGCGCTGGGCGGAGAGCAACGCCGCGCTGGAGTGGGCGGAGCGCGAGGCGGAGCAGCGCGTGACCACCAGCGTCAGCCGGCTGGGGGGGATGCTGGTGCTGAACGACGCCAGCGCCCGCTACGTCCCACCCCCGGCAGAGATGGCCATGCTGCCGTACTACCGCATGCTCAACTACCTGGCGCTGGGCGATGCGGACGCGGCGGCGGTGGAGGCGCGGAAGGCGGGCGCCTACTTCGGCGCGCTGCGCGACCGCGGCGCGGGCGAGCCGTGCGTGGGCGAGGGGCTGGTGCAGTACCTGTCCGGCCACGCCTTCGCGCGCGCCGGCGAGGCCAACGACGCGCTGGTCTCGCTGCGGCAGGCGGAGCGCGCGTACCAGGCCTGCGAGGGCGCCGCGCCGCCGCCGGAGCTGGGCGCGGACCTGTACCGCTGGGCCATGCGCGCCGGCGTGGGCGAGGTGGCGCAGCAGGCCGCCGAGCGCTACCGCGTGCCCCCCGCCGCCGCGGACGGCGACGCGGGCGAGCTGGTGGTGCTGGTGGAGCACGGCTGGGTGGCCCACCGCGCCCATGCGGACATCCACGTCCCCGTCTTTCCCCACGAGCTGGACAGCCTCAACAGCGGCAGCGGCGGCGCGGTGACCTCCACCGTGGTCGGCGTGGTGGCGCACACCGCGGCCAACCTGATCGAGCAGGCGGAGTGGGGCGATGCCTGGGAGGAGCGCCCCGAGGTGCAGATCGCCGATGCGCTGGACGGCGCCTACATCATGAAGCTGGCCTGGCCCGTCTACCGCCTGGAGTCGCTCTCCGCGCCGGAGGTGCGCGTGGTGGTGGACGGCGAGCCGTACGACGCCCCGCTGGCCGGCGACCTGTCCGCCGCGGTCCTGCGCCGCTGGGAGGCGCAGCGCGCCGGCATGCTGGCCCGGCTGGTGGCGCGCGGCGTGGTCAAGTACCTGGTGG
>DASTLD010000227.1:0-7234 GCA_035715345.1 Longimicrobium sp. | reverse complement strand
TGGAGCACACCGTCACCGAGGGCGAGCGGCTCGACAACCTCACCGCCCGCTACCTGGGCGACCCCACCCACTTCTGGCGCGTCTGCGACGCCAACAACGTGCTCTGCCCCGACGAGCTGACCCGCGAGCCGGGCCGGCGCGTGCGCATTGCCCTGCCCGGAGGGCTGTAGCCGTGCTCGCCGCGCAGCTGGGCGTGCGCGTCATGCTGCTGGTGGGCGACACCGTCCCCCTGCCGCCGCCGCACGCGGTGACCACCGCGCTGGCCGCCGCCCAGGTCACCACCGGCGGCGAGGACGGCGACGGCTTCCAGCTCACCTTTGCCGCGCCGCGCGACGGGGTGATGGACTACTCCATCATCAAGACGCTGGCGCCCTTCAAGCGCGTGGTGGTGTCCGCCGTGTTCGGCGTGGTGCCCGAGGTGCTCATCGACGGCGTCATCACCCACCAGCAGTTCACCCCCAGCGAGGAGCCGGGCGGCACCACGCTCACCGTCTCCGGGCGCGACCTGAGCCAGATGCTGGACCTGGAGGAGAAGAACGAGGCGTTCCCCAACCAGCCCGACTCCGTCATCGCCATGCGCGTGCTGGCCTCGTACGCCCGCTACGGCATTCTCCCGCGCACCACGCCCACCACCGCCGTGCCCGTCATGCTGCAGCTCATCCCCCGGCAGGCGGAGACGGACCTGGCCTTCCTGCGCCGCATGGCCCGCCGCAACGGCTTCGTCTTCTACGTGGAGCCGGTGGCCCCGGGGGTCAGCCAGGCCTACTGGGGCCCCGAGAACCGCGCGGGCATGCCGCAGCCCGCGCTGACCCTGGGCATGGGCGCCGAGAGCAACGTGCGGGGGCTGCACTTCACCCAGGACGCGCTGGCCCCGGTGGGCGCGGAGGGGAGCATCCTGGAGCCCACGCTGGGCGTGACCCTGCCCATCCCCCCGCTCCCCTCGCTCAAGCTGCCGCCCCTGGCGCTCAGCCCGCTCCCCGCCGAGCGCACCCGGCTGATGCGCGAGACCGCCAACGCCAGCCCCACCCGCGCGGCCGCCGCCATGCTCGCGGCCTCGTCCGCCGCGCCCGACGCGGTGACGGCGGAGGGCGAGCTGGACACCGCCCGCTACGGCCACGCCCTGCGCGCGCGCGCGCTGGTGGGCGTGCGCGGCGTGGGCGCCAGCTACGACGGGCTGTGGTACGTGCGCAGCGTGACCCACGACATCCGCCCCGGCGACTACCGCCAGCGCTTTGCCCTGAGCCGCGAGGGGACCATGACCACCCTGCCCGCGCTGCCCACGTGAGCGGCCCGCCGTTCTGGGGCAAGTACCGCGGCACCGTCAGCGACAACAAGGACCCGCTGATGCTGGGCCGCGTGCGGGCCGAGGTGCCCGACGTGCTGGGCGACACCCCCAGCGGCTGGGCCATGCCCTGCGCCCCCTTCGGCGGCGCGCAGACGGGGTTCTTTGCCGTCCCGGCCAAGGGGGCGGGGGTGTGGATCGAGTTCGAGCACGGCGACCCCGACTACCCGGTGTGGGTGGGGTGCTGGTGGGGCTCCATGAAGGACGTGCCCCCCAAGCTGCTGGCCCCGCCGCCCCCCTGGAAGAAGGTGATGGTGCGCACCGAGGGCGGGCACCAGGTGCTGCTGGACGACACCCCCGGCATCGGCGGCATCACGCTGGAGACGGCGGAGGGCGCCAAGATCGTGATGAACGCGCTCGGCATCGAGATCAGCAACGGCAAGGGCGCCAGCCTGAGCATGAAGGGCCCGCAGATCTCGCTGAACAACGGCGCGCTGGACGTGATGTTCTGACCTTCCTTTCCCCCCCACGCCCCGGAGGCGCGCATGCCCGGGTTCCTGCTCAACGCGGCTTCGCTGGTCACCTGCATGCACGGCGGCAAGGCGGCCCCCGGCGCGCCCGTTCCCCGCGTGCAGGTGGCGGGGCAGCCGGTGGTGACGCAGGCGGCGCCGTGGACGGTGGCCGGGTGCCCCTTCATGACCGGCACCAACCCCATGCCCTGCGTGACCGCGCAGTGGACCCTGGCCGCCACGCGGGTCATGGCGGGCGGCGCGCCGGTGCTGCTGCAGGACAGCCAGGCGGTGTGCGTGCCCAACGGCACCGGCGTGCTGGTCTCCGCCACCCAGCCGCGGGTCAGGGGGGCGTGATGAACGTGGACTTTCCCTACCGCGTGGACGGCCGCGGCCGCACCGCCACCACCGGCGACGACGAGCACGTGCGCGACCTGATCGAGCAGGTGCTGTTCACCTCGCCCGGCGAGCGCGTGAACCGCCCCACCTTCGGCAGCGGGCTGATGCAGCTCGTCTTTGCCCCCAACGGCGACGCGCTGGCGGCGGCCACCCAGCTGACCGTGCAGGGCGCGCTGCAGGCGTGGCTGGCGGAGTGGGTGCAGGTGGAGGAGGTGCGGGTGGAGAGCGAGGACGCCGTGCTGCGCGTGACCGTGCGCTACCTGGTGCGCCGCAGCGGGCAGCGGCGGGTGGACCGCTTCGAGCGCCCGGGGGACGCGTGAGCGCCGGCGTCCCGGCCTTCTGCTGCGACGAGCGGCGCGCGGCCGCGCTGCGCGCCGGGGGCAGCGGGCTCACCGGCATCGAGTTCCTGGAGGTGGAGGACCTGCCCGGCCCCGGCGGCGAGCAGCGGCGGCTGCGCGTCGTCTTCGTGCTCCCGCCCCCGCCGCCGCTGCGCGCGCGCATCACCCCCGCCACGGTGCGGGTGGAGGGCGGCGACCGGGTGCGCGGCATCGCGGTGCGCGGCGCCGCCTGGGCGGGCGACGAGCTGCACGTGGCGGTGAGCGCGCGGGGCGACTTCTCCACCTACACGCTCCGCCTGGGCGCGGCGGACGGCACCCCGCTGCAGGGGATGGACCCGGCCCTCTCCGCCGTGGACTTCTCCTTCAAGGCCGCCTGCCCCGCGGACGGCGACTGCCTGCCCGCGCGGCGCTGCCCGGCGGAGACGGCGGAGGCGCCGGAGCTGGACTACCTGGCGCGCGACTACGCCTCGTTCCGCCGGCTCATGCTGGACCGCATGGCGCTGCTGCTGCCCGGCTGGCGCGAGGCGTCGCCCGCGGACGTGGGCATGGCGCTGGTGGAGGTGCTGGCCTACGTGGGCGACCACCTGAGCTACCAGCAGGACGCCGTCGCGGCGGAGGCGTACCTGGAGACGGCGCGCCGGCGCGTTTCCGTGCGGCGCCACGCGCGGCTGCTGGACTACCCCATGCACGACGGCCGCAACGCCCGTGCCTGGGTGCACCTGCGCGTGGACCCGGCCGCCGGCGTGCTGCGCCTGCCCGCGGGCACGCAGCTCCTGACCCGCGTCCCCGGCTTTCCCACCGTGCTGGAGGCGGGCAGCGCGGAGCTGGAGCGCGCCCTGGCCACGGAGCCGGAGGTGTTCGAGACCATGCACCCCCAGGTGGTGTGGCCGGAGCACGACGCCATGCCGTTCTGGGCCTGGGGGCAGCGCGAGTGCTGCCTGCCCCGCGGCGCCACCCGCGCCACGCTGGACGGCGACTACCCCCGCCTGGTGGCCGGCCAGGTGCTGGTGCTGGAGGAGGTGCGCGGCCCCCGCACCGGCGACCCCGCCGACGCGGACCCCGCCCGCCGCCACGCCGTGCGGCTGACCGGGGTGGACGGCGGCACCGACCCCGTCTTCGCGCGGGCCGTCACGGAGGTGCGCTGGGCCGCGGCGGACGCCCTGCCCTTTGCGCTCTGCCTCTCCGCGGTCACCGAGCCCGCCCACGGCAGCCGCTACTACGACGACGTGAGCGTGGCGCGCGGCAACGTGGTGCTGGCGGACCACGGCCGCAGCGTGGTGGACGAGCCGCTGGGCGCCCCGCCCGCCGCGGACCCGCGCCTGGCCCCGGTGGGGGACGACGGGTGCGGCTGCGGCCGCGGCGGGCCCGCCGCGGCGCCGGCCGGGCGCTTTGCCCCGCCGCTGCTGCACGGGCCGGTGACGCAGGCGGCGCGCGTGCCGCGGCCCCCCGGCGTCCCGGACGGGGGCGAGCCCCGCTGGTTCGACCCCGCGGGGCCCGCCTCCGCCGCGCTGGAGGGCGAGCTGGCGCGCGCGCTCCCCGTGGTGCGGGTGCGCGGCGGCGCGGGCGGGCCGCGCTGGGGGCCGCGCCGCGACCTGCTGGCCAGCGACGCCTTCGCGCGCGACCTGGTGGTGGAGGTGGACGACGGCGGCCGCGCCGCCCTGCGCTTCGGCGACGACGTGCACGGCGAGCGCCCCGCGGCCGGCGTGCCCCTGTGGGCCACCTACCGCGTGGGCAGCGGCAGCCGCGGCAACGTGGGCGCCGACGCCGTGGCGCACCTGGTGCTGCCCGCGCCCGCGGCGGCCGTGCAGGGCCCGTGGGTGCGGGCCGTGCGCAACCCGCTGCCGGCGCGCGGCGGGCTGGACCCCGAGCCCGCCGAGCACGTGCGGCAGGTGGCGCCCTCCGCCTTCCGCGCGCTGGAGCGCGCCGTGACCGCCGACGACTACGCCCGGGTGGCGGAGCGCCACCCGCAGGTGCAGCGCGCCCGCGCCAGCCGGCGCTGGACGGGGTCGTGGCACACCGTGTTCCTGACCGTGGACCGCGCCGGCGGGCGCGAGGTGGACGCGGAGTTCGAGGCCGCGCTGCGCCGCCACCTGGAGCGCTACCGCATGGCGGGGCACGACCTGGAGGTGGACGGCCCCCGCTGGGTGCCGCTGGAGCTGGAGCTGTTCGTCTGCGTGGACGGCGGCTACTTCCGCGGCGACGTGGAGCACGCGCTGCGCCGGGCGCTGGGCAGCCGGACGCTGCCGGACGGAAGCCGCGGCCTATTCCACCCCGACCACTTCACCTTCGGCGAGAGCGTGTTCCTGAGCCGCATCCACGCCGCCGCGCAGGCGGTGCCCGGGGTGCGCACGGTGCAGGCGCGCCGCTTTCGCCGCGCGGACCAGCCGCGCACGGAGGCGCTGCGCAGCGGCGAGCTGGCCATCGGGCGGCTGGAGGTGGCGCGGCTGGACGACGACCCGGGCCACCCCGAGCGCGGCGTGCTGCGCCTGGCGCTGGAGGGCGGGCGATGAGCGCCGCGCGCGACCCCGGGCTGCGCGGCCTGGACGACTGCGGCTGCTGCGCCGGCGCCGGCGCCAGCGTGCCCGTGGCGGTGGAGAACCGCCCGGGGCTGCCGGCCGTGGCGTACCGCGTGGGCACCCACGCCACCTTCCTGGAGCACCTGCTGGCCTCGCTCTCCGCCCGCGGCGGCCGCCCCGCGGACGCGCCGCCGGGGTGGACGCCGCCCCTGCGCGCCCTCTCCGCCCGCGAGGACGACTTCACCCCCGCGCTGCTGGACGCCTGGGCCGCCGTGGGCGACGTGCTGACCTTCTACCAGGAGCGCATCGCCAACGAGAGCTGGCTGCGCACGGCCACCGAGCGCGTCTCCGTGCTGCGGCTGGCGCGCGCCCTCGGCTACGAGCCGGCGCCGGGCGTGGCCGCCGCCACCGCGCTGGCGTTCACCCTGGAGGAGGGGCCCGGCGCCCCGGCGCGCGTGCCCGTGCCCGCCGGCACGCGGGTGCAGAGCGTGCCGGGACCGGACGAGCGCCCGCAGACCTTCGAGACCACGGAGGCGGTGGAGGCGCGGCCGGAGTGGAACGCGTGGAAGGCCCGCCCCACCCGCCCGCAGGCGCTGGACGCCGCCACCGCCGCCGTGTGGGTGGCCGGCGCCCCCGCCCCCGTGGCCGCGGGCGACCTGCTCCTGTTCGTGGGCGCGGCGCGCCCGCACACGCCGGGCAGCCGGCGCTGGGCCCTGCGCGCGGCCCGCGCCGCCGTCGTGGACGCGGAGGGCGGCCGCACCCGGGTGGAGCTGGACGCGCCGCTGGGCACCGCCGAGCCGACGGTGGCCGCGGCGGACGCCCCCGCGCTGTACGTGCTGCGGGCGCGCGCCGCGCTCTTCGGGCAGGCCGCGCCGGACTGGAACCTCCTGCCGGAGGACGTGCGCGCGGCGTATCCGCCCCCGGTGGCGGCGGACCCGACCGTCCCCCCGCCCCCGCGCACCGACTGGCCGGGGCTGGAGCCGGGGGTGACCACGGAGGGGGGCGTGGACCTGGACGCCGTGTATCCGCGGCTGCTGGCGGGCGGCTGGCTGGTGATGGCGGACCCGGAGGGGCCCACGGCGCTGTACCGGGTGGAGCGCGTGGAGGAGACCGGGCGCAGCGCCTTCGGCCTGAGCACGCGGGTGAGCCGGCCCGTGCTGGACGTGAAGGACGCGGACGAGCTGCGGGCGTTCCCCGTGCGCCGGACCCTCGTCTACCTGCAGAGCGAGGCGCTGCCCCTGGCCGAGGAGCCGGACCCGGCCGCCGTCCAGGGCCGGACGCTGGAGCTGGATTGCGTGCTGGACGCCCTGCCGGAGGGGCGGCGGCTGGTGGTGCGCGGCCGGACGCCGCGCGTGCGGCTGGCGGGCGGCGGGCACGTGCTGCGCGACGCGGAGGGGCGGACGGTGGCGGCGCTGCCCGACGGCGCCCCGCTCCTGCTGCTGGAGGCGCCCGCCACCGCCGGCGGCCTGGACCGGCTGCGCCTGCGCGACGCCGAGGGGCGCGAGGGGTTCGCCACCGTCGCCGCGGGGGGCTTCGCCTGGCTCCCCGCGGGCGAGCGCGACCCGGTCGTGGCGGAAGAGGCGGTGCTGGAGCGCCGCGAGGCGGCGGACGCCGCGCACACGCGGCTGGTGCTGCGCGCGCCGCTGCGCCACGCCTACGACCGCGCCGGCGTGGAGGTGCTGGGCAACGTGGCCCCCGCCACCCACGGCGAGCGGGTGGCGGACGAGGTGCTGGGCGGCGGCGACGCCGGCCTCTCCTTCCAGCGCTTCGCGCTGCGCCAGCCGCCGCTGACCCACGTGGCGGACGCGTCCCCCTCCGGCACCGCCAGCACCCTGGAGGTGCGGGTCAACGAGGTGCGCTGGCGCGAGGTGCCCACCCTGTTCGGGCGGGGGCCGCAGGAGCGCGTCTACGCCACCCGCCTGCAGGACGGCGGCGCCACCGTGCTGCAGTTCGGCGACGGGCGCGAGGGCGCGCGGCTGCCCACCGGGCACGAGAACGTGCGCGCCTCCTACCGCCGCGGCATCGGGCGCGAGGGCAACCTGGCGGCCGGCCAGCTCTCCCTGCTGATCACCCGCCCGCTGGGCGTGCGCGCGGCGGACAACCCGCTGCCCGCCACGGGGGGCACGGACGCGGAGGCCATGGACGACGCCCGCGCCCGCGCGCCGCTGACCGTGCTGACCCTGGACCGCG
>DASTLD010000226.1:0-10113 GCA_035715345.1 Longimicrobium sp. | reverse complement strand
CGTGGACCTGGCCTCCGTCGCGGAGGCGCTGGCGGCGGCGAAGCAGGCGCAGGCGCGGCACTTCGTCTACGTCAGCGTGGCGCACCCCGCGCCGGTCATGCGGACGTACGTGGCGGCGCGCCGCGAGGCGGAGGAGCTGGTCCGCGCCAGCGGCATCCCCGCCACCATCCTTCGGCCCTGGTACGTGCTGGGGCCGGGGCACCGCTGGCCGCTCCTGCTGCTGCCGGCGTACGCGCTGGCCTCCCTCTTCCCCGGCAGCCGCGAGACGGCGCGGCGGCTGGGCCTGGTGACCCGCGCGCGGATGGTGCGCGCGCTGGCCGACTCCGTCGAGCATCCCGCCGCGCCGCTGCGGGTGCTGGGCGTGCCGGACATCCGCGCTGCCGGCGCTTTCCCCTTCCCTTCATCACCCAACCCCATCGGAGCTGCACACGCATGGATACGACGCGCAACAAGGAGCTTGCCCGCCGCTGGTTCGACGCCATGAACGCCGGCGACCTGTCCATCACCGAAACGCTTTTCTCGCCGGACTACCGGCTGCATCTTGCGGGGACGCCGGACGACGCCCGCGGCCCCGCCGCCATCCGCGCCGCGCTGGGGGCGTACCGGGCCGCGCTGCCGGACCTGCGCTTTACCGTCCACGAGATCGCGGGCGAGGGCGGCACCGTGGTGGCGCGCTGGACCGCGGAGGGCACGCACCGCGGCGAGATCATGGGCCTGGCGCCCACCGGCCGCCGGGTGCGCTGGAGCGGCAGCAGCGTGCTGCACTTCGCGGACGGCCGGATCACGGAGGACTGGGTCAACCACGAGGAGTCGTCGCTGCAGGCCCAGCTGGGCGCGCCGCGGCCGGGCGCCGCCACGGAGCTGATCCGGGCCATGCACGCCGCCTTCGACCGCCGCGACGCGGAGGCCACCGCGGCGCTGTGTACGCCGGACGTGGAGTTCGTCGCCGTGCCGCTGGGCCAGACCTTCCGCGGCCCGGAGGGCGTGCTGGCCTTCCAGGAGCTGTGGCACCGCGCCTTCCCGGACGCGCGCACGGAGATCGGGTCCATCACCGACGCCGGCGACCGCGTGGCGGTGGAGTTCACCGGCATCGGCACGCACACCGGGCCGCTGGCGGGTCCCGACGGCGACGTGCCGCCCACCGGCCGCGGCGTGCGCATCCGCTTCTGCGACTTCGTGGAGCTGCGCGACGGGCGTGTGGCCCGCACGCGCACCTACTGGGACCAGGCGGACTTCGCGGCGCAGCTGGGCCTGGCGCCGGAGCCCGCGGCGGCCGCCGCCTGAGCGTGCGCGGGGGCGCGCACGACCCCTTCCCGGTCCGCCCGCCCGCGCGGGGGCGGCCGGGGAGGGGCTCCCCCGCATCCCCATCCCCATCTCCCTCCCGGAGCCATGCCGAGCAACGACTACCACTTCGTCACGCACTGGCGGCTGCGCGGCAACGCCCGCGAGGTGTCCGACATCCTCGGCGACGCGGAGTCGCTCTCGCGCTGGTGGCCGTCCGTGTACCTGGACGTGCGGCAGGTGGAGCCGGGCGATGAGGCCGGCGTGGGCAGGGTGGTGGAGCTGCACACGCGGGGATGGCTGCCCTACACGCTGCGCTGGAGCTTCCGCGTGACGCGGGCGGACGCGCCGCGCGGCTTCGTGATCGAGGCGTGGGGCGATTTCGCCGGGCGCGGCGAGTGGATCATCGCGCAGGACGGCGCCTGCGTGGACGTCACCTTCGACTGGCGCGTCCGCGCGGACAAGCCGCTGCTGCGCCGCCTGTCCTGGCTGCTCAGGCCCCTGTTCGCCGCCAACCACCGCTGGGCCATGCGGATGGGCGAGCGGAGCCTGGCGCTGGAGCTGGCCCGCCGCCGCGCCGCGGAGGCGGATCAGGCCGTGGCCGCCGTCCCGGCGAGCGCGTCCAGGTACGCGCGCACCGCCGCGCGGTAGCCCATCTCCAGCGCGTCGGCCGTGAAGGCGTGGCCGATGGACACCTCCAGCAGCCCCGGCACCACCGCCGCGAAGCGCGGCAGGTTGCGCAGGTTCAGGTCGTGGCCCGCGTTGACCCCCAGCCCCGCCGCGGCGGCCATCCGCGCCGCGTCCACGAAGCTGGCCAGCACGGTCTCCTGCTCCGGGCCGCCGAAGGCGCGGGCGTACGGCTCCGTGTACAGCTCCACGCGGTCCGCCCCCACCTCCGCCGCCCCGGCGATGCGCTCCGCGTCCGCCGGCGTGGCCGCGTCCATGAACAGCGAGGTGCGGATGCCCGCCGCGCGCAGCCGCCCCAGCGCGCGCTCCAGCAGCGCCCGCCGCGCCTCCACGTTCCACCCGTGGTCCGACGTGCGCTGGCCGGGATCGTCGGGCACCAGCGTGCACTGGTCGGCGCCCGCGCGCAGCACCAGGTCCAGGAAGTCGTCCGACGGGTAGCCCTCCACGTTGAACTCCGCGCCCGCCCCGCGCACCAGCGGCGCCAGCCGCAGCACGTCGTCGCGGCGGGTGTGCCGCTCGTCCGGCCGCGGGTGCACGGTGATGCCGTGCGCGCCCGCCTCCAGGCAGAGCCGCGCCGCGCGCAGCACGTCGGGCAGGTCCAGGTCGCGCTGGTTCCGCAGCAGCGCCACCTTGTTCAGGTTGATGCTCAGGGACACGCCGCTCATCGCTCTCCCCCGTCGTCGTTCAGGCGCAGGACGCCGTCGCACATGCGCACGGCGTGGCCGCCCACGCGCACGGCCGACAGTCGCCCCGCCCGGAAGTCGGCGTACACGTGCAGCAGGCTGGGGCGCCCCATCTCCACCCCCTGGCGCAGGTCGCAGCGCAGGGTGCCGTCGCCGTCCGGCGCGCCCGCGTGGTCCGCCAGCCACCCGGCGAAGGCCGCCGCCACCCCGCCCGTGGCCGGGTCCTCCGGGATGCCCAGCGCCGGCGCGAACATGCGGCCGTACGCGTGCACGACGTCCCGCGCGGGCTCCAGGCAGAACGGGAACACCTGCGGCGCCCATCCCCCCGCGACCTGCGCCTCCCACGCCGCGCGGTCCAGCCGCGCGCGGGCCAGCGCGCTTCGGTCGCGCACCGGCACGAACAGGAACGGGACGCCGGCCGAGTACGCCGCCGCGGGCCCGAAGTCGGCCACCAGGTCCGCCGCCTCCAGCGACAGCACCACCGCCAGCGCGTCCGCGTCCGGCACGGCGGCCCCGCGCTCGGGCAGGCGCGGCGAGGTCAGCTCCGCGTACGGCGCCTGCCCGGGTGCCGTCCTGACCTCCACCGGCACCGGCCCCACCGCCTCTTCCAGCACCAGCCGCGGCCCCCCGCGCCCCAGCGACGCCAGCAGGCAGGCCGTGCCCAGCGTGGGATGCCCCGCGAAGGGCAGCTCCGCGCGCGGCGTGAAGATGCGCACCCGGTGCGTGCAGGCGGGGTCCGTGGGCGGCAGGACGAACGTCGTCTCCGACAGGTTCATCTCCCCCGCGATGGCCTGCATGCGCTCGGCGTCGAGCCCCTCCGCGTCGGGAAAGACGGCGAGCGGGTTGCCGCCGAACGCGCGGTCGGTGAACACGTCCAGCGTGTGGAACGGCAGCTCGGTCGGCATCGGCGGTCGTGGTGGAGGGTGAGCGCCGCGGCGTGTGCACGGCGGCCGGACTCGGGCGTCTTCTGCTCCGTGCCGCCGCCGGCCCCGGGCGGGGACGGCGGCGCCATGGCGGACGGAAAGGCGGCACCCCGGGCGCGCGTACAAGGCTCTTTCCCTTCCGCGCGCAAACAGTAGATTCGTGCGCGGTGGAGCGCCACTGCCGTACCCTTCCCCCGGCACGCCCGCCCGCCACGCCCGCGCCACCTCATCTGAAACGGATCGGTATCCATGAACCGGAAGGCACTTCCGCTTCTGCTGTCCGCGGCGGCGTTCGCCGCAGTCGCTGCCCCCGCGCCCGCCGCGGCGCAGCAGCCCATCACGCTCGGTCAGACCGTGAGCGGCATGCTGGACGAGAGCGACCCCGCCGAGGAGGGCGAGGACGGGCGCCACTACGACCGCTACACCTACCGCGGCCGCGCGGGCGAGCTGCTGCTGGTGCGCATGGAGAGCGAGGAGTTCGACACCTACCTCATGTGGGGCCGCGGCCAGGGCGCCTGGGAAGAGGTGGAGAACGACGACGACGGCGGCGCCGGCACCAACTCGCGCATGGTGGTGCGGCTGGACCGCAACGGCACCTACGAGATCCGCGCCAGCGCCTTCGCGGGCGACCAGACCGGGCCGTACACGCTGACGGTGGAGCGGGCGCCGCAGGTCAGCAGCACCCCCATCACCACGGGCGGCACGCTGCAGGGCACCCTGGCCGCCGGCGACGCCGCGGGCGAAGAGGGCGGCTGGGTGGACTACTACACCTTCCGCGGCAACGCCGGCGACATCATGACCGTGCGCGTGTCGTCCGACGACTTCGACACCGTGGTGGGCGTGGGCCGCCTGGAGGACGGCGAGTTCGAGGAGCTGGAGTCCAACGACGACGACGACCAGGGCGACGGCACCCACTCGCGGCTGGTGTTCCAGCTCGACAGCGCCGGCACCTACGCCTTCCGGGTGCGCGCCTACTCGCAGGAGGAGGACGACGGCGGCGCCTACACCATCGCGCTGGAGCCGGGCGGCGAGCTGCCCCCGGACTGCGACGAGAACCCCGAGGCCGAGGGGTGCGAGGACCACCACGACCACTACGGCGAGGACGAGGAGATGGGCACCAACCCGCCCGTGGCCATCGTCGGAGCGCTGACGGCCGGCCAGGCCACGAACGGCCAGCTGGGCGAGGGCGACGCCGCGGACGAGGAGTCCACCCCGTACGACGACTACACCTTCCAGGCGGCCGCCGGCGACCGGCTGGTCATCGAGGTGCGCTCCGACGAGTTCGACCCCACCGTCGCCATCGGCCTGCGCGACGGCACGACCTTCCAGATGCTGGAGTACAACGACGACACGGAGGAGGACGACGCCGCCAACCCCACCAACTCGCGCCTGGAGTACGCGGTGGAGCAGGCGGGCACCTACATCGTGCGGGTGATGGGCTTCATGGGCGGCCGCGGCGCGTACACCGTCCACGTGCGCCGCGGGCCGTGACCGGCTGATTCCGCACCGCAGCGACGGCGGCGGCCCCCGCGCGGGGCCGCCGCCGTCGCGTTTCATCCCCCGCCCCACCCCTTCCATGGCCCGCCCCTTCCGCCTGCCGCATCTCCTGGCGCTGGCCCTGCCGCTGGCGGCGTGCGCCCCGCCCCCGTCGTCCACGCCCGCCGGCGGCGCCACCATCCGCGTGGGCCAGACCCTGCGCGACCGGCTGGAGCCCGGCGACCGCCCCGCGCCGGAGCGGCCCCCGATGCGCGCCTACGGCTTCTACGCGCAGTCCGGGCAGCGGCTGGTGGCCACGCTGGAATCCGCCGACTTCGACACCTACCTGGTGGTGGCGCGCCTGGGCGCGGTGCAGGACACCGTCCGCACCGGCGGCCCGGCGGTCGAGGGAATCGGCCCGCGGGTGCGCTTCACGGTGCCGGAGACGGGCAACTACCTGCTGGTCGTGCAGGCCATGCAGCCGCAGGACCGCGGCGTCTTCACGCTCTCGCTGCAGGCGGCGCCGGCGGCCACCACCGGCGGCGTGCGCGGCATCGCGCTGGGCGACCGGGTGCGGGGCGAGCTGCAGGAGACGGACGAGAACGAGCGGGTGGGGCCGGAGACCGTGTTCTACGACGCGTACCGCTTTACCGGCCGCGCGGGCCAGCGGGTGGAGATCGAGATGGACTCCGACAGCTTCGACACCGTCGTCACGCTGGGGCGGATGCGCGGGGCTGAGTACGTGCCGCTGGAGGAGAACGACGACGGCTCGTCCGACCGGACCGGCTCGCTGCTGATGTACATCCTGCCGGAGGACGGCGAGTACGTGATCCGCGCCACCAGCTTTTCCGAGGCCACGGGGCCGTACCTGCTGGAGTTGCGCGCGTGGGCGGAGGCGCCGGTGATGACGCTGTACGCGGGGCAGCAGGAGGAGGCGTTCCTGGACGTCGCGGACCGCTCGTCGGAGGGCGCCTTCTACGACGCGTACCACTACGCAGGGAGGGCGGGGGAGCGGGTGCGCATCCGCATGGACTCGGACGACTTCGACGCCGCGCTGGTGCTGGGCCGCATGCGCGGGGGCGAGTTCGAGGCGCTGGCCAGCATCGACGACGGCGGCGGCGGCACCAACGCGCGGCTGGACGCCGTCCTCCCGGCGGACGGCGAGTACATCGTGCGCGCCACCTCGTTCGGCGCGCGCCAGACCGGCGCCTACCGCATCCTGCTCACCTCCCTCCCGCGATAGGACTCACGCGCAGACGCAGAGAGGGCGCGGAGATCTCTCTCCGCGCCCTCTGCGTCTCTGCGTGAGGTTTTTCTCTGTCCTCAGTCCGGGCCGCCGTCGGCCAGGCTCACCGTCCACACCCAGTCCTGCTTGGCGCGCGACACGGAGATGGTGGTCTCCGGCGCGTTGCCCACCTTGACCCGCACGAAGCGGTAGCGGGTGGGGATGATGATGGTGTACTGCGCCCGCGAGCTGCGCTGGTTGGCCACGTTCAGCCCGTCGCCGGTGGGGCGCAGCGTCTCGTTGCGCTTGCCGGCCACGATCTGCCCGCTGGCCTGCCGCGCGTCGCGGATCCACAGCGTGGCGCTGCCCTCGCGCTGGTGGTGGTCGAAGCGCACCAGCACGTAGTTGCCCGTGGGCGTGAACTCCACCGGGGCCGACATGCCTTCCGGCAGCCGCGCCGCCGCCGCCGGGTTCGGCGTGGTGCGCCCGGCGGCCGCCGGCCCGGCCGCCGCCGCCGGTCCCGCGCTGTCGCGGCGCGCCCCCGGCGGGGGCGCGGTCACGGGCGCGGGCGGAGGCGCGTCGGCCTGCGGGTCGCGGCCCAGCAGGTCCAGCAGGCGCTCCGCCAGCGGGCCCGGCGGGTCGCCGGACAGGCGCTCCACCGTGCTGCCCACGAAGGCACGCCCCGGCGGCGTGGCAAAGCCCACCGTCAGCAGCAGCAGGACGGCCGCGGCGGCCTGCATGGCCCCGCGGCTGATCCAGGGCACGGCGCGGCGGCGGAAGCGCGCCCGCTGCACCGCGGCCATGGCCAGCGCCCGCTGCTCGTCGGGGATGGCCACCTTCACCTCGCCCAGCCACGCCGACACCAGCGCGGCGCGCTTCTGCAGGGCGTCCAGGTGCGCTGCACAGTCGGCGCACGCCGCCAGGTGGGCGCGCGAGAGCCGCAGCTCCTCGCGGTCCATCTGGCGGTCCATGTATCGAACCAGGTCGCCCTCCGAAAGGTGCGACCCCACTAGCGAACTCATCGCAGGCTCTCCGAAGTTGGAGCGAGCTCGGCGGACAGCTTGTTGAGCGCGCGCGCCAGCATGGTGCCCACCGACCCGGTCGTCGTGCCTACGGCGACCGCGATCTCGTGGTGGGCAAACCCCTCCTCCCTCATCAGCAGGACCGTCCGTTCCTTCCAGGACAGCCGGTCGAGCGCGGCGCGAACCAGCTTGCGCCGCTCCTCGCTCTCGGCGGAGGCGTCTGGTGCCGGCAGCACGTCGCCCATGGGGGCGCGGTCCGGCGAGCCCGACAGCAATTTGAGCCACCGCGCCCGTGCCCGTGCCGTGTCGCGGACCACGTTCGTGGCCACGGCAAACAGCCAGGCGCGCAGGTGGCGGTTCTGCGGCGGTCGTTCCACCAGCCGCACGAAGGCTTCCTGGGCGGCATCCGCCGCCAGGTCGCCGTCGCCGGTAAGGCGCACCAGGTATCGGAACAGCGCGTCGTAGTGCTCCTGGAAGAGCTGCGTGACGTTCAAACGCTGGTCCTGGGACGTGTCGCGGTCTGACAATGCGGTCTATCCCGGAGCCGGGTGCGCACTCGGGTTCCGGCTCGGTGGAACGAACGGAGGGGCCGGCTTCTGACCGGCACGTCGGAAAACGTCGGGATTGGTTCGGAGAGCGCCCGCCGCCGCGGTCCCCCGCGGGGCTGATGCGTCCCGGAAAGCTAACGCCTGCGCGGGGCTTCGGGAAAGTCCCGCGTGCGCCCCCCGCGTCAGCCGCCCTTCTCCGCCCGCCGCAGCGCGTTGACCAGGTGGTGCGCGCGGCGCGTGGTCTCCGGCTGCCGCCAGCGCGGGGTCAGCCGCAGCACCAGCGCCGTCGCGGTCGCCAGGTCCATGCGGTGCCCGGGAGAGACGTACAGCGGCGCCACGCCGTCGCGGGTGCGCAGCACGGCGCCCACCACCTGGCCCTCGTGCAGCAGCGGCGCGGTGGAACCGCGCTCGCGCCCGGGCTCGTCGTGCTCGCCCAGCAGGCGCGTCTTGGCGCATCCGACGCTGGGGATGCCGAAGAGCACGCCGCCGTGGCACGCCAGCCCGAAGCGGCGCGGGTGCGCGTATCCCTGCCCGTCGAACACCAGAACGTCCGGGCGCACGTGCAGCCGTTCCCAGGCGTGCAGCAGCGGAGGCAGCTCGCGGAAGGACAGGTAGCCGGGCACGTACGGGAAGGTGAGGTCCGCCGCGGCGCCGGCCTGGTCCACCGTCTCCATCGTCTCCAGGTCCACGACCACGATGCCCGCGTAGCCGCGCCGGCTGAAGCGGTCCGCGGACACGTCCAGCCCCGCCGCGAAGCGCGGTGCGAACCCCGGCGGCGGCTCCAGCACCAGCTCCGCGCGCAGCCGCTGCTGCGCCTCGCGCGCCTCGGCGACCGTCATGCGGCCGGCACGCAGCGCCTCCGCCGCGGCGGAATCAGCCAAATTCATCGGATTCGGTCGCTCGCTGGTCGGGATGGCACCGCGTGCACGGTGGCCGCGGGACGCGGGTGATGAAGCGCGATGGCCCGTCCGGAGTGTACATTGCGGCGCCCGGCTCGCGCGCTATTTTGCGAATTCGGCACAGGCGGTTCCCGCATCACCCGCCCGCAGTCCCACGCCCCGCGGAGGCATCATGGAGCGCACGCGGTTCATCGACCACAAGGGCAAGCGCATCCTCCTGCTGGACTACCACGGCGTCCGCGACCCGGCGGAGGCGCTGCGCGAGATCGCGCATTCCAAGAGCGTGGTGGCGCAGCAGCCGCCCAACTCGCTGCGGGTGATGACGGTGGTGCGCGACGCGCGCTACAACAGCGAGATCCTGGCCGCGATGAAGGACCTGGCGGCGCACAACGCGCCGTACGTCAAGGCCAGCGCCATCGTGGGGATGTCGGGGCTGCACCGCGTGGCCTACCAGACCATCATCCTGTTCACCCGCCGCACCATCAAGGTGTTCAACGAGGAGGCGGAAGCACTCGACTGGCTGGTGGCGCAGGACTGACGAA
Source organism: Longimicrobium sp. (assembly GCA_035715345.1). Classification (GTDB taxonomy): domain Bacteria; phylum Gemmatimonadota; class Gemmatimonadetes; order Longimicrobiales; family Longimicrobiaceae; genus Longimicrobium. Next base: position 827 of record DASTLD010000226.1, on the reverse strand, counting down.
AGTACGGAGTACGAAGTACCTGGTACGGAGTACGTACGGCGCCCCCTCGTCTCTGCGGACGAGGGGGCGCGGTGCGTTCAGCGGCCGTTGCCGCCGCCCTGTCCGGCCGGGGCAGGGGCGGCGGCAGGGGCGGCGTCGGGCACCTCGCGCGGGGTGCGGCCGCCCAGGGCGCCACGGTTCAGGCGCGAGGCCTGGCTCGCGGGATACGAGACCGTGCGCGGGTCGCCGTCGGAGACGTAGCGGTTGGCCGGGTTCTTCTCCCAGTGCTCGAGCTGCCGCTCCAGCGCGCCGGGGGCCACGATGAAGCGGTCCACCGAGTGCGGGTCCCAGCCCACGTCGAAGGGCGAGACGCTGGGCCCGCCGCTGACCTCCAGTACCACCTTGTTCTCGTAGCGCTTGCCGTCGCGGTAGGTGCCCTGCCATGCCGCGGACTTGTTCCTGGGCCAGATGCCCAGCGGCAGCGCGAAGGTCACGATGTCGTAGTCCGCCGGCAGGTACGCCTTGATCGAGTCCTCGCCCACGCCGATCCACTCCATGGCCTGGGCGTCGTCGCGGGCGCGGCTCAGGCGCTCGTGGAAGAGCGTGTGGTTGCAGGCTTCGTGACGGTTCGCGTGGATGTACTCCATCTTCTTGCGGATGTTGGCCTCGCGCTGCTCGCGCGGTGTCTCGCGGTCCGCCGTCTCGCCGAAGAAGTTGGACGGGTGCGACGCGGCCGGCAGGATGCACCACACGGCGCCGTAGTGCCACGCCGGGTTCTGCTCCTGGAAGGCCGCCCAGGCGCCCATCATGGTGTTGGGGTCAATGCTGCCGTCCGGGCGGTAGTAGAA
>DASTLD010000225.1:0-9221 GCA_035715345.1 Longimicrobium sp. | reverse complement strand
CCCGCGGCCGATCTCGATGCTCAGGCGCAGGGTGCGGCCGGGCTGGGGCAGGCCGCACTGGTCGTAGACCGCCGCGTCGGCCAGGTTCTCCACCAGCAGCGTTGCGCCCAGGCTGCCGCCGCGGCGCAGGCGCCACGCCCGCGAGACGCCTGCGTCCGCGCGAGCGGCGGCCCCGAGCACCACCTCGGTGCCCAGGTCCGGGTGCACGCAGAACTGGCGGCCGGTGTAGCTCGCGTTCAGCAGCCCGCGCACCTGCAGCGGCAGCGGGATGCGCGCGTCGATCCCCGCCCGCAGCTCCGGCGTGTGCTCCGCGCGCCGCCGGCCCGACGCGGCGGTGGAGTCGAAGACCTGCACCTCCTGGAGCAGCGCGTCGCCCTGCAGCTCCCAGCCGCCGCGCCGCCAGCCGGCCAGCAGCTCCAGGCCCGTGCTGCGCATCTCCTCCCGGTTCACCCGGATGAACCTGCCGTCCCGGGCCACGCGCGCCACCGCGTCGAACAGCCGGTGCCGGTACGCGACCGCCTGGAGCTGCACCGCGCCCAGGTCCGCCGTGACGCCCGCCTCCGCGCCCAGCAGCCGCTCCGGCCGCAGCTCCGGGTTGGGGATGAAGCGGCCCAGCGCGCCCGAGTACAGCTCGCGCAGGGAAGGGAAGCGCACGCGGCGGTTGACTGCCGCGTGCAGCCGCACCCGCCCGCCCAGCGCCAGCGTGCTCGCGCCCAGGCGGCCGCCCCATGCGTCCAGCCGCCTCAGCGCGGGCTTGCCGCCGGCCTCCGGCGTGTCGGCGCCGTCCCACGCCAGCCCGCCGGCCAGGTGCGCGGCACCGCCCAGCGCCACCGTCACCTCGCTCCCCGCGCTCCACAGCCGCTGGCGATACGTGGCCTCGGGATCGGGCGGGATGCGCTCGCGGTGCTCCACGTCCGCCCAGGTCAGCGCACCGCGCCACGAGGCGAAGCGCCCCAGCGTGTGGTCCGCCAGCAGGCGCGCGGTCAGCGTGCGGTCGTCGCCGTCCTCCTGGCCGACGACGTCGCGGTACGCGCGGCTGTCGTAGCGGTCGATGTCCGTGCGCCCCACGTCCAGCCCCACGCTGGCCTCCACGTCGCCGCGGCCCAGCGGGGTGTCGCGGTATCCCGTGCCGCCGGAGAGCACCGCCAGCAGCCGCGACGCGCGCGGATAGCGCCACAGCCGCGGCTCCTCCACGTGCAGCTCCGGCGGCACGCCCCGCTCCGCGCGGTAACCGGACGCGGAGAGCCCCAGCCACTGGCCGGCATCCCCGTCGTAGCGCAGCGAGGCGAAGGCGTCGTACAGGCGCGCGTCGCTGTTGGCGCGCAGGTCCGCGTCGCCCGTCAGCGTGTCGCGCACGCCGCCGGGCAGCGCGTATCCCGGCCGGTCGCGCAAGCCGCCGCCCGCGCGGAGCGCCAGCGTCCCCGCGCCGATGCGCACGCCCGTGGCAGCGGATGCGCCCACCGCGGCGGAGCCCAGGTGGTCGAAGCCCGTGCGCACGCGCCACTCGCGCGGCACCGGGGCGGGGGAGGCGGTCTCGCCCGCGCTCACCTCCACCACGCCGCCGAGCACGTTGGGGCCGTGCAGCACGGAGTGGAGGCCGCGCACCAGCACCAGCGTCCGCGCGCCGGACAGGGGGATGATGGAAGGGTTGGTGCGCGAGTCCCAGCCGAGGGTGAGCGGCACGCCGTCCACCAGCACCGCCACCTGCCGCGACTCCGAGCCGCGCAGGGTGATCTCCGCCTCGCCGCGCGAGTTCTCGCGCACGCCCACGAACGGCATCTCGCGCAGCACCTGCTCCATCGTGGGCGCCGCCGTCCCCGCCGCGAGCGAGTCCGCCCGCACCACCAGCGCGCTGGTGCCGCCGACGGTGGTCGCCGCGCGCGTGCCCCTCACCACCACGCCCTCCAGGCGCACCACGCTGTCCGGCTGCTGGGCGGCCAGTTCACGGGTCGGGGTGGCGGCCAGCAACAGCGCCGCCACCCGGAGCGTGGCCGCGCGCCACCGGGCCGGTGCGGGCCGCAGCCGAAGCAGGGGCGTCATCCCGCCGCGGCCGCCGCCACGGGCTCCGCGGCGGGAACGGCGGCGGGAACGGCGGTGCGCAGCTCGTCGCGGACCACCCTGCGGATCGTGTCCTCCAGCCGCTCCGCGTTGCGCGCGATGTGGTCGCGCAGCGCGTTGTTGATCATCGTCTGGTAGTTGCCTCCGTCCGCGGCCATTACCTGCGCCCGGAACCAGTCGAGGATGTCCGTGTCGATGCGAATGGTGATGCGGGTCTTCCCCGGCGGCAGCGGATCGATCGCGCCGCGGCGTCCGCCACGGAAGTCGTATTCTTCCTTCATGACACCTCTCTCGCGTACACACGATGTTCCCAGCGAGTGGCGCGTCGGGCCGAGATCAGGCGTACCCGATCGGGCCCGCGCCACGTGAACACGACCACCAGCAGCTTCGCGGACGCATCCATGCCAATCGTGACGTAGCGCTCTTCGTCCGGATAGGGATCTGCCACGATCATCGCCTGCTCGTCCTGGAAGACCGACGTGGCCTCCGCGAAGGAAATCCGGTGCTTGGCAAGGTTGCTGGCCGCCTTGGCTGCATCCCACTCGTAGTGCATTGCTATTGTATGTACAGGTGTGCACAGACACAAGGGTTGCGTGACCGAGAAAACTGTGCAGAATGAACAGTGGAAACGCTTGTGGGGCAACGAGTTTTTCGGTGCGTACCGATGGCGTCAGCCGCGGGATGGATTCACCTGTCGCACGGTCCCCCCGGCCTGCCGCTTGCAGCCCCCGGTGTGGCCGTGGATACCCGTTCGAAACCCGCGGAGGGAGCTGGAGCGATGGACGAGCGCGGTGCTGCTTCTCCGCTGGCGATGATCCTGGTCGTGGCGGCGGTGCTAGTGGGGGTGGTATTCTTCTTCCTCGGCCAGCTCGGCTTTGCCCTCGTGGCAATCGCGCTGGCCGTGATCGTGGGCGTGGCGGTCATGTTCAGCCGCGCCAAGACGCCGACCGACTAGACCCCGTCCCGCTCCGCATGCCCCGCATCCAGCTCCGCCACCTGGCCCACGCCCGCTCCGGCGACAAGGGCGACACGGCCAACGTGGGCGTGATTGCCCTGCGCCCCGAGTTCTATCCCGTCCTGGTCCAGCAGCTCACCACGGAGCGCGTCCAGGAGCACTTCCGCGGCATCGTGCACGGGGGCGTGGAGCGCTTCGAGCTGCCCAACCTGGAGGCGCTCAACTTCCTGCTGCACAACGCGCTGGGCGGCGGCGGCACCGTGTCGCTCAAGACGGACGCGCAGGGCAAGGTGCTCTCCACGGCCATGCTGCGGATGGAGATCGACGTGCCCGACGAGGTGGCGCGCCTGGCCGGGGAGGGCGCGGGGGCGGCGGCGTGAGCGGGCACGGGGACGTCCTGCTCGCGTCCGCGGACGGCGGCATCGCGCGGCTCACGCTCAACCGGCCGGACAAGCGCAACGCCCTGAGCGCGGAGCTGGTGGCCGCGCTCAAGGACGCGCTGCGCCGCGCGGACGCCGATCCGAACGTGCGCGTCATCGCGGTCGAGGGGGCGGGGAAGGACTTCTGCTCGGGGGCCGACCTCTCCTCGCTGCGGCGCATCGCGGATGCGTCGGTGATGGAGAACGTGGCGGACGTGGACGAGCTGGCGGAGCTGTTCCTGCTGCCGCGCACGCTGCGCAAGCCGGTGGTGGCGTGCGTGCGGGGCCGGGCGCTGGCGGGGGGATGCGGGCTGGCAACGGCGTGCGACCTGGTGGTCGCGGCGGAGTCGGCGCAGCTCGGCTACCCGGAGGTGCGCATCGGCTTCGTTCCCGCGATGGTGATGGCCATCCTGCGGCGCAACGTGTCGGAGAAGCGCGCCTTCGAGCTGGTCGTGCGCGGGCAGCCCATCGCCGCGGCGGAGGCGGAGCGCATCGGGCTCATCAACCACGTCTGGCCGGACGCCGAATTCGACCGCGAGCGGGACGCGCTGCTGGCGGACCTGGCGGAGCGCAGCCCGTCCGCCGTGCAGCTCTCCAAGCGCCTCCTCTACCACGCCGACGCGATGGGCTTCGAGGCCGCCGTACGGGCCGGCGCGGACGTCAACGTGGTGGCGCGGATGACGGAGGACATGCGCGCCGGCGTGGCGCGCTTCCTGGAGCGCGGCTGATGGTGGACCGCGCGCCGCGCCCGGACGATCCCTACCTGGAGTGGAAGGTCCGCCTCTTCTTCGCGGGCGCCGCCCTGCTGTTCGGCGGCATCCTGTTCGACTTTCCGCTGGCCGCCGTCTTTGCCATCGCCGTGCTGGCCGCGGGCATGATCCTGGTGCTGATGGGCCGCATCCAGCGCGGCGCCGACTCCCGCGCCGACGACGAGTAGGTCTTCGACAACAACTGGATTGTCATCCTGATGGAACGCCGCGCCGCCCTCTCCGCAGGCGCGGAACCCCGGCGCGACCGAAGGATCTTCTTTGCGTGTCGCGGGCTCTGCTCTCGCGCACGGCCGCACGCATGCACCCACGCGCGCGGCCTGCCCCGCGGCATACGGGCAAGATCCTTCGGTCGGCGCCACGGGTTCTCGCCAGGGCAAAGGCTGGGCGCGGCGCCTTCCTCAGGATGACAACACGGGGGCCCGCGGGCCAAAACAACGAACGCGGCGGGACGGCACACAGGCCGCCCCGCCGCGATCCCGTCGGCGAAGGCCGACATCACGTTGTCATCGCCGCGATTTCTTCAATCGCCGGGCGGCGCCGGCGGCCGCATTTCCGCACCTCACCTAATCGCACCGCCTCGCCTTCGTCCATACTCCGTACTTCGTACTCTCACCCACTCATGCACTTCCCGCCCCCGGCTCCCGCGCGGCCTGCCGCTCGGGCTCGCGGGCGGGGTGCACGCCGTCGCCGTCGCCGGCCTCGGCCTTGAGGATGCTGCGGGGCTCGCCGAGCAGCGCCAGGTCGAAGATCTGGTCCATCCGCTCCACGAAGTGGAACTCCATCTTCTCGCGCACGTCCGTGGGCACGTCGCGCAGGTCGCGCTGGTTGCCGGTGGGCAGGATGACCCGGGTGATGCCCGCGCGGTAGGCGGCCAGCACCTTCTCCTTGACCCCGCCGATCTCCAGGATCTTGCCGCGCAGCGTGACCTCGCCGGTCATGGCGATGTCGTGGCGCACCGGCCGCTCCGCCAGCGACGAGGCGATGGCCAGCGTGACCGCCGCGCCCGCCGACGGCCCGTCCTTGGGCGTGGCGCCCACGGGGAAGTGCACGTGCAGGTCCACCTCGCTGAACGTGGCCTGCGCGATGCCCAGCTCCTGCGCGCGCGAGCGGACGTACGAGAACGCGGCGTTGACCGACTCGCGCATCACGTCGCCCAGCAGGCCGGTGATGACCAGCCGCCCGGTGCCGGGCATCTTGAGCGCCTCGATGAACATCAGCTCGCCGCCGGAGGCCGTCCACGCCAGCCCCGTCACCACGCCCACCTCCGGCCGGATCTCGGCCACGGTGGTGGCGTAGCGCGGATAGCCCAGCACCTCCTCCACCATCTCGCGGGTGATGGTCCAGCACCGCTCCGCGCCGCCGCCGGCCTTCTCCAGCGCCAGGTGGCGCATGACCGCCGCCAGCGAGCGCCGCAGGTTGCCCACGCCCGCGTCGCGCGCGTAGCCGCGGGTCAGGAAGAGCAGCACGTCGTCGGTGATCTTCACGTCCTCCGGCGCCAGGCCGTGCTCGCGGACGATGCGCGGCAGCAGCCAGTCGCGCGCGATGGCGATCTTCTCCTCGGGCGTGTAGCCGGCGATGCGGATCTCGATGAAGTGGTCGCGCAGGTCGCGGGGAATGCGGTAGAAGTCGCCCGCGCTGCCCACGAAGAAGACCTCGGACAGGTCGAAGGGCACGTCCAGGTAGCGGTCGACGAACTCCTCGCGGTTGTCCGGGTCCAGCGCCTCCTCCAGCACCTCGACCGGGTCGCCCTCCACGTTGCCCAGCCCGGCCTCGTCCAGCTCCTCCAGGATGAACACCGGGTTGCGCACGCCGGCGTGCACGATGAGCTGCATGATCTTGCCCATCTGCGCCCCGTTGCGCGCGCGCCGCGTGCCCACCAGGTGCCCCTCGCCGCGCCCGCCCAGCTCCAGGCGCACGACGGGGCGGTCCAGCCCGCGCGCGATGGCGCTCGCCAGCGTGGCCTTGCCCACGCCCGGCGGGCCCACGATGCAGGGGATCGGGCCGCGCAGGTCGCCGCGCAGCTCGGCCACGGCCAGCACCTCCAGCAGGCGCTGCTTGGACTCCTCCATCCCCAGGTGCTCCTCGGCGAACGCCTTCTCCACCGCGGCCAGGTCCACGCGCCCGTCACCGGCGCGCTTGCTCCAGGGCACGGAGATGAGCGCCTCCAGGTAGGCGCGGATCTCGGCGGCCTCCTGCGCGGTGGTACCGCTGGAGCGCAGCCGCTCCGCCTCGCGGCGCGCCGCGGCGGCCACGCGCTGCGGCAGGCGCGCCAGCTCCACCTTGCGCAGCATCTCGTCCGCCTCGCGCTCCAGCGGGTCCTGCTCGCCCAGCTCCGCCTGCAGCGCCTGGATGCGGCGGCGGATCTCGCTGGCCCGCTCGCGCCCGCCGGCGCGCGGGGCCTCACCGTCCTCGTCCTCGCGCGGCTGCGCCTGGGCGTGCGCCGCCTCCATCTCCCGCGCCCGCTCGAACTCCTGCTCCAGCGAGCGGGTGACGACCTGCAGCCGCCTGGCCACGTCCAACTCCTGCAGCACGGCGTCGCGGTCCGGCAGGCGCAGGTTGCAGAGGGTGGCGGCCAGGTCCGCGAAGCGCCCGGGGTCGCCCAGGTTCATGCGGAGGATGCGCGCCACCTCGTCGGGCACGCGGTCCACCTTGGCGCTCAGGCCGCTGACGGTGGTCAGGATGTGCTCCACCGCCGGCTCCGCCGCGTCAGGCGACACCGGCGTCTCCACCACGGCGCGCGGGCGGGCGGTGTAGAAGCCGCCGTCGAAGCGCACGTCGTCCAGGTGGATGCGCTTGAGGCCCTGGAGGGTGGTCTGGATGGTCCCCCCCGGCAGGTTCAGGCGGTCCAGGACGCGCACCGCCGTCCCCACCTTTTCCAGGCGGCGCGGGTCCAGGTCCTGGCCGTCCTCCTGGGTGGGGACGATGGCGACGATCAGGTCGTTCTCGGGATGGGCGGCCAGCGCGGCCACGTTCGGCTCGTAGCCGATCTGCAGCGCGGTGGCCCCGCTGGGGAACACCACGGTGCTGCGGATGGGGAGCACGCAGATGCGCTCCCCCAGCGTGTCCGATGCGTTCCTGACGTCCGACAGCGGCATGCAAGTCCGGATGGCCGAACGGTTTACCCTTGCGCGTCCCGCGAGAGGCGGCGGTCCAGCGCGTGCAAGAACCGGGCAATGCGCCTGGCGTTGGTGCCCAGGTCTCCCCCGCCGCGGCGGCTGGTGGACGCGGCGTCCACGCGCGTCTGCCCGTCGCCGTCCAGCGAGACGCGTACGACGATGTCGTCGACGAAGCGCCACACCGGCGTCCGCGCCTCCGCCGCCAGCGTGCCCGCGCGCGGGTCGGTGGCCACCACCGTCCATCCGCGCCGCGTCGCCGCCGTATGCAGGACCGCGTCCCACACGCGAGCAAAGGGCACGGGATAGGCGCGGCCGCGCAGGCGCGCGTCCGCGTGATCGGCAGAGGTCTCGGCTTCGTGGCGGGTGAGCGCTCGCCAGAGGCTCAAGCTCGGGGGCTCCGGGGAGAGAGAAGTGGACCCGTGGGGCGCCGCCCGACCTCCCGCGGCGCCGCGCCGAATCTACGCGCCGCCCCGCGCGGAGCAAATGCGCGCGCGTTTGACGCCCGCCGCACGCACCGTACATTCCCGCGCCCGCCCGGCGTCCGGTATGGAACCTGCCCCCGGCGCGGCGGACCGAATCACCCGGCAAACGGCCCCAGCGGAGGCTTTCGCGTGAAAGTTGTGATGCCCGTGGCGGGGAAGGGGACGCGCCTGCGCCCCCACACCCACGTGACCCCCAAGCCGCTGCTGAAGGTGGGCGACAAGCCCGTGCTCAGCTACATCCTGGACGACCTGCGCGAGCTGGGCGTGAACGAGGCCGTGCTGATCACCGGCCACCTGAAGGAGAAGGTGGAGGAGTACATGAAGTCGGAGTATCCCGACTTCCACGCGGTCTACACGGAGCAGAAGGAGCAGCGCGGCACCGCGGACGCCATTGCCCTGGCGGAGCCGTATGTCCGGGAGGAGATGCTGATCATCTTCGTGGACACGCTGTTCGACGCGGACCTGACCGTGGTGCGGCGGCTGCCGGACGACGTGGCGGGGGTCATCTGGGCCAAGGAGGTGGAGGACTACCAGCGCTTCGGCGTCATCGTGACGGACGCCGAGGGGTACATGAAGCAGATCATCGAGAAGCCGAGCGAGCCGGTCAGCAAGCTGGCCAACATTGGCCTGTACTACATCCGCGACTGGCAGCTCCTGTTCGAGGCCATCCACCACGTGATGAACACGGAGCCGGGGCCGTCGGGGGAGTACTACCTGACGGACGCGTTCCAGTACATGGTGGACCACGGCGCCAGGCTCAAGGTGGAGCCCGTGCACGGCTGGTACGACGCGGGCAAGCCGGACACCCTGCTGGAGACCAACCTGCACGTGCTGGGGACCACGCGCGGCCGGCGCCCCGCGGAGGTACCGGAGGGCGTCACCATCCACGAGCCCGTGCACGTGGCGGACGGCGTGACGCTGGAGGCGTGCGAGATCGGGCCCAACGTGACCCTCGGCGCCGGCTCCTTCGTGCGCAGCAGCAAGCTGCGCGACACCATCGTGGGCGAGGATTCCAACGTCGACGCCTGCGACCTGCACGACTCCCTTATCGGCCGCGACGTGAAGGTCAAGGGCGTGCGCGGCACCGTCGACCTCGGGGATCACTGCGTGGTGGTGAGCGTGTGAGCGAAGAAGTGCGTTAGTGCGTTAGTGCGTTAGTGCGTTAGTGCGTTAGTGCGTTAGTGCGCGAGTGCGGGAGTGCGGGAGTGCGGGAGTGCGGGAGGGACGCGATGTGAGGCCGCGAGGCGGATCGTGAGTAGTTTCAGGCAGTTACGGCAGGGGGAGTGATGTTGGTTCGCGAGAGGGGTGACGGTCGGCGCCGCCCCCACCCGCTCGCTTAGGCTCGCACCCTCCCCCAAGTCTGGGGGAGGGTTGTTTGCATCCTCTGCTCGCGCCGCGGACCTGCCGACAGGGTAGAAAAC
>DASTLD010000224.1:0-11936 GCA_035715345.1 Longimicrobium sp. | reverse complement strand
GCGCGGCAGGACGCGACGACAGTCGCGCGCCTGCCGTGCACGCAGGGTGAGGGCCCCGCGACGAAGTCGCGCGCCTGTCGTGCACGCAGGGTGAGGGCCCCGGCCCGCCGCTTGCGCCGCATCCCGCCCATCGCACGATCCATCTCCCGATCACGCTCCGTTATCACCCCATGGCTGCCACGCCTTCCACCATGCTGGAGCTGGGCACGCCCGCTCCCGCCTTCTCGCTCCCGGACACCGGCGGACGCACCGTCTCGCTGGCGGACTACGCGGACGCGCCCGCGCTGCTGGTCATGTTCATCTGCAACCACTGCCCGTACGTGAAGCACCTGCGCGCCGCGCTCGCGGAGCTGGGGCGCGAGTACGGCGCGCGGGGGGTGGGCATCGTGGCGGTAAGCGCGAACGATGCCGAGCGCTACCCCCCGGACGGGCCGGAGATGATGCGGCGCGAGAAGGAGGAGGCGGGCTACCCGTTCCCGTACCTGTTCGACGAAACCCAGCAGGTGGCGAAGGCGTATCGCGCCGCGTGCACGCCGGACTTCTTCCTGTTCGACGGGGAGCGGCGGCTGGTGTACCGCGGGCAGTTCGACGACAGCCGTCCCGGCAACGGACGCCCGGTGACCGGGCGGGACCTGCGCGCCGCGCTCGACGCGGTGCTGGCGGGGCGGACGGTGCCGGCGGAGCAGGTGCCCAGCATCGGCTGCAACATCAAGTGGAAACCCGGCAACGAGCCGGAGTACTACGGCTGAGCGCGAGACCATCATCCGTTCCATACCCTTCACCCCCGCCACCGCATCCTTCCATGACCACGAGCCGGAGCGCCGCCGAACCCGCTTCATCCACGCCGGCCATCGCATTGCCCCGCCTGGTCGTCGCGCTGGCGGCCCTGTCCGCCGCCGCCTGCTCGCGCGGCGACGCGGCCGTGCTCGACACGGCGTCGCTCACGCAGTACGCGAAGCCCGCGGCCGCCTGGAAGCGCGAAGGGCCGGTAAAGGCCGACACCACCGGCGGCCGCACGCGCGCGGTGTCGCCCGACGGGGAGTGGATCGCGGAGGTGCGCGCCACGCCGGGGGTGATGGTGGACATGCCCAGCCAAAGCGAGGCGACGGAGCTGTGGGTGATGCGGAAGGACGGCTCGCAGCCGCGCAAGCTGGTGCGCGGCACGGCGGACGACGCGCCGGAGCGTACCCTCGCCGGGTTCCACTCCCCGCGCTTCTCGCCGGATGGGGGCACGATCTACTTCCTGAGCGAAGCATGGGTCACCTCCGCCGCCGTACACGCCGTGGACGTGGCGAGCGGCAGCGAGCGGTTCGTGGCGCCGGGCAACTCGCTCCACGTGGTGCAGCGCGGCAAGTACGCGGGGCACCTGGTGGTGTCGCAGCACCGCTACTGGCAGGGCGGCGGATCGTACGACTGGCCGTGGCTGGTGACGCCGGAGGGAAAGGCGCTGCGCCCGCTGCTGCACGAGGAGCCCGGCGAGGCGGAGCTCGGCGCCGCGCTGGCGGCGCTGGAGGCGGAGAAGTAGGCAGGAACGGCGAGCGGGGGCGGCCTGGACGGCCGCCCCCGCTTTTTTTCCATCCTCGGCCCCCGGCTACACCTTCAGCCAGACCAGGATGACTCCGCAGAAGCCGTCGCCGGCGTACTGCGCGGGCACGTCGCTGGGCCCGCGGTACACCTCGATCGCAAGGATGTGGTCGCGGGGAAAGTCCTCCAGCGAGCCGTCGAACATCCGCAGCCCGTTGACGATCAGCGCCGGGGCCACGCACAGCCGGTTGACGGAGCCGCGGCCGCGGGCGCGCGTCTTGTCGACCATGGCCCCGTCGTCCACGCTGATGCCGGGCACCATGCGCAGGATCTCGCGGAGGTCGCGCGCCTCCAGCCGCTCCAGCTCCTCGGGCGAGATGAAGTGCCCGAAGCCGAGCCGCTGGCGCTGGTAGAAGCCGGTGGAGGAGAGCGGGCGATAGTACGGCTGCGCCTCCACGGTCACGGGGTCCAGCCGCGTGGCGGCGCGCTGCAGCCGGAACGCGACCACCGTGGGCTCCGCCCCCTGCAGCCCGAGCGGCCCCGCCACCTGCTCGTCGAAGCCCACGCGCGCCGCGTACACCAGGTACTCGCCCGCGCGCGGCGCCTCCAGCTCGAACCATCCCTGCTCGTCGGAGAGGGTCCAGCGCACCGCCGTGGACGCGTCCGTCATCAGGGCCACGCGCCCGGCGGGGATGGGGTCGTCGGTGGCGGCGTCCAGCAGGCGGCCGCGGAGCGTCTGCGCGGCGGCGGGGGCGGCCAGGGACAGGAGCAGGGGAGCAACGAGCAGCGCGCGGAGCATGAGACACCTGAAGCTCGGGGGATGAGTTCAGCGGTTCCCCGTCCGAATGCATTCATTTATGCGCCCGGCGGCGAAAACCGCAAGCATCCGTTTAACGGCACCTCCACCACCAGCGCGGGATCGAAGCCGCCGGCGTCCTCGCCCGTTCCGCCAAGTGGGTCCTCCGGAAGAACGCGGATCTCCCGGAAATCGGACATTCCCGCCCCCGCCGCGTCCGGTTCCGGCGCGTTGACAGTGCCGTAAGTATCCGGTAGGATTCGCTTTCGGCCGCTTCCACGCGCGCGCGGGGCCGTGCGCGCGTGCCGCGGTGTTTCCTTCCTCCGGTGCCCATGAAGCAGATCGTTTCCCTGCGCGTCAACGGCGACACCCACCAGGTGGCGGTGCCCACGCACTGGACCCTGCTGGAGGCGCTGCGCTACGCCGTGGGGCTGACCGGCTCCAAGCAGGGCTGCGACAAGGGCGACTGCGGCGCGTGCACGGTGTGGCTGGACGGCGTGCCCACGCTGTCGTGCATCACCCCGGTGTTCGAGGCGGAGGGGCACGAGGTGCGCACCGTGGAGGGGCTGGCGGGCTTCCGCACCGCCCCCGGGGTGCCGCACCCGCTGCAGGACGCCTTCGACGTGTGCGGCGCCGCGCAGTGCGGGTTCTGCACGCCGGGCATCCTGATGAGCGCCGCGGCGCTGCTGGAGGAGAACGTGGCGCCCACGCGGGGCCAGATCAAGGAAGCGCTCTCCGGCAACCTGTGCCGCTGCACCGGCTACACCAAGATCCTGGACGCGGTGGAGATGGCGGCGGAGCGCATGCGCCAGGGCGCGGAGGCACGGGGATGACGGAGCGCGAGGAGTTCCAGAGCGCCCGCGGCGGTGTTCCCGCGGACCAGCCGGAGGTGGCGGAGCGCGGCACGCCGGTGGTGGACCACGCCCCCTCGCACGCCGGCGAGCCGGTGCGCGTGTACGGCAGCCGCGAGGAGAAGGCGGCCCCGCTGAACGTGCTGGGCCGGCGCATGCGCAAGACGGACGGCCTGGAGAAGAGCACCGGCCGCGCCCGCTACACGGACGACCTGACGCTGCCGGGCATGCTGCACGGCAAGATCCTGCGCTCGCCCCACCCGCACGCCCGCATCGTCTCCATCGACACCAGCGCGGCAGAGGCGCTGCCCGGCGTCTACGGCGTCGTGACCGGCGCGGAGATGCCCATCCCCTTCGGCATCATCGTCTGGACGCCGGACGAGAACGCGCTGGCCACGGACAAGGTGCGCTACATCGGCGACGCCGTTGCCGCCGTCGCCGCCGTGGACGAGGACACGGCCCAGCGCGCGCTGGAGCTGATCCAGGTGGAGTACGCGGTGCTGGAGGCCCTCCTGGACCCGTTCGAGGCCGTCCGCCGCACCGACGTGCAGATCCACGAGGCCAAGAAGCCCGGGCACAACGGCAACATCAGCAAGATCGTCAAGCTGGACTTCGGCGACGTGGACGCCGGCCTGCGCGCGTCGGACGTGGTCGTCGAGGGCGAGTACTACTTCGAGGGCACCACGCACACGCCCATCGAGCCGCACTGCGCCATCGGGCTGTGGGAGGAGGGCGGCGCGCCGGGCGGACGGCTGACGGTGTGGTCGTCCACGCAGGTGCCGCACTACCTGCACCGCGAGCTGGCCAAGGTGCTGGAGCTGGACGCGGCGAAGGTGCGCGTGGTGCAGCCGCACGTGGGCGGCGGCTTCGGCGGCAAGAGCGAGCCGTTCGACCTGGAGTTCTGCGTCGCCAGATTGGCGATGAAGACGGGGCGGCCGGTCAAGATCCTCTACACGCGCGAGGAGGTGTTCTACGCCCACCGCGGGCGGCACCCCTTCCACATGAAGTACCGCGTGGGCGCCACCGCGGACGGCAAGCTCAAGGCGGTGGACGCGCGCACGCTGCTGGACGGCGGCGCCTACTCGTCGTTCGGGCTGGTGACCACGTACTACAGCGGCCAGCTCCTGGCGGCCCCGTACGAGATCCCCGCCTACCGCTTCGACAGCACGCGCGTCTTTACCAACAAGCCCGCCTGCGGGCCCAAGCGCGGGCACGGCAGCGTGCAGCCGCGCTTTGCCTTCGAGGTCACGCTGGACAAGCTGGCGGAGCGGCTGCGCATCGACCCCATCGAGCTACGGCGCCGCAACTTCATGGGCAGCTTTCGCCGCACGGTCAACGAGCTGCGCGTGACCTCCAACGGCTTCATGGAGTGCCTGGACGCGGTGGAGCGCGCCAGCGGGTGGCAGCAGCGGCGCGGGCGGCTGGGGTACGGGCGCGGGCTGGGCGTGGCGGGGTCGTGCTACATCTCCGGCACCAACTATCCCATCTACCCCAACCGCATGCCGCAGTCCGCCGTGCAGCTCCAGGTGGACCGCTCCGGCCGCGTGGCGGTGTTCTCCGGCGCCTCGGACATCGGGCAGGGCTCCACCTCGCTGGTGGCCTACATCGTCTGCGAGGAGCTGGGGGTGCCGCTGGACTACGTGCGCGTGCTGCCGTCGGACACGGACTTCACCCCCGTGGACCTGGGCGCCTACTCGTCGCGCGTCACCTTCATGCTGGGCAACGCCTGCGTGGACGCCGCGCGCAAGCTCAAGGCCCTGGTGCAGGAGGCGGTCGGCGAGGAGTGGGGCATCCCCCCGAAGCGCGTGCTGCTGGCCGGCGCGCGGGCCATGGACGGGCAGGACACCGGGCGGTCCATGTCCATCGTGGAGGCGTTCAACTTCGCGGAGGCCAGGTTCGGGACGCTGGGCTCCGTGGGCAGCTACAACACCCCGCGCGACGTGCACGGCGAGTACCGGGGCGGCACCATCGGCGCATCGCCCGCCTACTCGTTCACGGCGCACGTGGCGGAGGTGGAGGTGGATCCCGAGACGGGGTACGTGGAGGTCAAGACCATTTGGGTGGCGCACGACTGCGGCCGGGCGCTCAACCCCGCCATCGTGGAGGGTCAGATGGAGGGCTCCGCGTATATGGGCTTCGCGGAAGCGCTGATGGAGCAGCACGTGTTCAAGGACGCGGACCACGGGCGCGCGGGGCTGCACAACGCGCCGTCGCTGCTGGACTACCGCATCCCCACCAGCCTGGACACGCCGGAGCTGCACTCGCTGATCGTGGAGTCCATCGACCCCGAGGGCCCGTACGGCGCCAAGGAGGCCGGCGAGGGGCCGCTGCACCCGTCCATCCCCGCCATCGCCAACGCCATCTACGACGCCGTGGGCATCCGCATGGACGCGCTCCCCTTCTCGCCGCCCCGCGTCTGGCGCGCGCTGCAGGAGAAGGCGATGCCCGCCGAGGAGCGCATGGCCGCGGACTGAGAGAAGTGCGTGAGTGCGGTAGTGCGTCAGTGTGGAGTCGACTCGCTGCCCTGGAGGGGTGATGGACATCGCGGAGATGCTGGAAGACCTGCGGATGGGCATGTGGTGGGGTGGTCCGGGCGAGGTCGTGGCCATCCCGCTGGGGCGTCCCGCGACGGTGGACGATCTCTCCATTACGAAGCTGAAGGCGGAGATCGTCGACGATCGGTTGCTCGTGAAAGGCCCCTCGGGGTGCAGCGCGGGCACAGCGAGCGGCAACATCGCTATCAGCCTGAACCAGTTCCGCCGCGATGGGCATGCGGGCTTCGCGTTCGGCTCGCTCATGGCGTACCTAGTCGATCTGCCGCATCGGAAGTCCCTATGTCCGGACGCCTCGTGGTACGACGGCCCGCGGCCGCCCGACGATGGCTTTCCCCCGCAGGCGCCCGTGTTCGCCGCGGAGGTTCGTGATGACCACGAGTACGGCGATGCGTTCGAGCGGGAGTTCGCTGCTCGGCTCGCCGACTACTTCGCGGCGGGGACGCGGGTGGTGTGGGACGTGGACGTGCTGCGCGAGGGGCTGATCCGCGTCTACCGCGCGACCGATCCGGAGACGCCCACGATCTACCGGCGCGGCGAGATCGCGGAGGCGGAGCCCGCGGTGCCGGGCTGGCGCTTTGCCGTGGACGAGCTGTTCGACTGATCCGCATCCTCCATCCCCCCGGTAGTCCCTCGCGCCGCGGCATCCCATGCGCGCTCCGCGCGCCCGCGCGGCGCTCCTGACCCTCCTGGCCGCTTGCGGCGCGCACGACGCCGAGCCGCCGCCCGTCGCCGTCGACAGCACCCCGGCTCCGACCATCGTGCCGGCCCTCCAGCCCGTGGACACCGCGCACTACCTGCCGCGCGTGACCGCGCTGGGGTGGTCGGCGGACGGCGCGCGGCTCATCTACCTGCACCACGAGGAGTACTGGCACGGCGAGCCGGCGTGGACCACCCACGAGTGCGGCGGGTCCGGCGTCTACGAGACGGACGGAGAGTCGCCGCCGCGGGCGGTGCTGGCGGGCCCGGAGTGGTGCCGGTGGGGCGGCAGCGGCGAGGCGTCCCTGGCGGCGGACGGGCGCACGCTGCTGGCCTCGCCCCACGGCACGCCGGACGACCCGTGCTCGGTGGTGCGCGCGCTGGACCTGCAGACGCGGCGGTGGCGCGAGTTCCTGCGGACGTGCGACGCCTTCGTGTGGCGGCCGGCGCTGTCGCCCGACGGGCGCACGGTGGTCGCGAAGCTGACGGGCTGCAAGGCGGACTCCGCCTCGCGCACCGACGCCGACTACACCCGGCACCTGCTGGCGCTGGACGGGTCGGTGATCCGGCCGCTGGGCGGCGAGGAGGAGGAGATCACGGGGGCGGCGTGGTCGCCGGACGGGCGGCGGCTGGCGCTGACGCGCGACTGGTACGACGAGGAGGAGGCGTACCACCAGGAGCTGCGCGTCGTCGATCCCGCAACGGGCCGGGGACGGCGCATCGCGCGGGGCGGCGGGGGCGCGTGGAGCCCGGATGGGCGCTGGATCGCGTACGTGGGCGCGCCGCGCTACGAGCAGGACCACCGCTTTCAGCTCCGCGTGGTGCGGCCCGACGGGACCGGCGACCGGCTCGTGTACGTGAACCCCGACTCCACCGGCTGGTCGGACGGGATCTGCCGCATCTGCACCTGGTTCAGCAACGGCGCGCCGCATTCGCCGCTGTGGTCGCCGGACGGGCGCCGCATCGTGTTCACGCGCCTGTACCACGCCGGCGAGACGCTGTGGAGCATCGGCGTGGACGGCTCCGGGCTGCGCCGCCTGACCACAACCCTTCCGCCGGGCCACGGACAGCGCAACTATCATCCGTGAGCCGCGCGGCCCATCCCCGGCCGCGATCCCCCCGCACGCCCCCGCCGTGCCCATCCCCTTCGACCGCCGCCGCCACCGCCTGGGGCTGACGCTGGTCGCCGCGTTCTACGCGGGCGCGGTGGCGGGCGTGCTGCTGCCCTGCCTGGCGACCGCGAAGGGCGAGGCGTGGGTGGGGTGGCTGCTGGCCTCCATCACGGCCGTCCTCTACGGCGTGCTCTCGCTGCTGCTGCTGCAGAGCCGCCCCGGCGACGTGCGCGCGCGCCTGTTCACCTTCCTGGGCCTGGTCGTGTCGCTGTCGATGCTCTTCGACGCGATCGACATGCAGGTGGGCGCCGGCCCGCTCATGAACGCGCTGCTGTTCGGCTACCTGTGCACCTACCTGCTGACGCCGGCCATCGGGCTGCACGTGGCCTCGCACATCCCGCGGCCTAGCCGGCTGCTGGCGCGCTGGCCGCGCGCGCTGTCGCTGCTGTACGCGGCGTGCCTGGCCCTGGCCGCGCTGTTCTACGTGGCGCTGCTGAACACGGCGTACGGGTTCCTGCCCTGGCCCATGGACTTCGGCGTTGTGGCCGGGCTGCTGGGCACGGTGAACCGCGCGACCTTCGCGGCGTTCGGGCTGGCCGTGCTGGCGGTGCTGTACGACGCGGCGCGCCATGAGACCACGGAGCGCGGGCGGCGGCAGGCGCTGATCGTGTTCGCCGGGATGTGCCGTGGACGGTGAACGCGGTGCTCACGGTGCTGAGCCCGCTGGATTCGCGGCCGGCGCTGCTCCAGCTGGCGGAGGCGCTGGCGGTCATGCTGCTGCCCATCGCCTTCGCGGCGTCCATCATCGGCTACCGGCTGTTCGAGGTGGGCGCGGTGGTGCGGCGCGGGCTGATCTTCGGCGTGACCGCGGGCGTGCTGGCGCCGGCGGCGTACCTGGCGGCGGCCAGCGTGGACCGGGCGGCGCGCGGCTTTTCGGCGATGCCGCTGGCCGTGGGCGGCATCGCCGTGCTGTTCCTGCTGGGCGGCGTGCTGTTCCAGCCCGTGGCGCGGCTGGTGGGCGGCGCGGTGGACCGCCGCTTCTTTCCCGAGCGGCTGCGGCTGGCGGAGCTGCAGCGCGGCATCATCCCCGAGCTGGCGGCGTACACGGCGCTGGACCGCGCGGGCGCGCACCTGACGCACCGCCTGCAACAGGCGCTGGAGCTGGAGCGCGCGGTGCTGCTGATGGCGGACGCGCAGGGCCAGCACCTGCGCCCGCTGGCCTGGGCCGGCGAGCTGCCGCCGGGCGCGCGTCCCGCGCAGCGGGGGGTGCACGCGGCGGACCTGGGTGGCCGGCCGGGCGCCTTCTCCGCGGCGGCGCCGGTACCCGCGGGCGAGCCCGCCGTCCCCGCGCGGCTGGGGGAGACGCTGGCGGCGCTGGGGGCGGAGGTGGTGGTGCCCATCCGCCTGACGGACCGGCTGATCGGCGCGCTGCTGCTGGGCCCGCCGCTGCACGGCGGCGCCCTGGAGCGCGACGCGCTGGAGACGCTGGACGCCGTGGCCACGCAGGCGTCCGCCATGCTGGAGAACGCGCGCCTGTTCGCGCTGGCCACGCGCGACCCGCTGACGGGGCTGCTGCGGCGCCACGCCGCCATGGAGCGGCTGGACGCGGAGGTGGAGCGCGGGCGGCGCACCTTCCACCCCTTCGCGGTGGCGCTGGCGGACCTGGACCACTTCAAGGCGGTCAACGACACGCACGGCCACGCCGCCGGCGACGCGGTGCTGGCGGAGGTGGCGGCCGCCTTCGCCGCGCACTCGCGGCGCACGGACCTGGTGGCGCGCTACGGCGGCGAGGAGTTCCTGTTCCTGCTGCCGGACACGCCGCCCGACGGCGCCCGGGTGCACGCGGAGGGCATCCGCGCCGGCGTGGAGGCGCTGGAGGTGCACGTGCCCGGCGCCGCGGAGCCGCTGCCGGTCACCGTCAGCATCGGCCTGTGCGCCGTGGCCGCGCCGGAGCAGCTCGCGGAGCCGGAGGAGCTGGTGCGCCGCGCGGACGAGGCGCTGTACCGGGCCAAGCACGCCGGCCGCAACCGCGTGGAGCCGGCCCGCGTCCCGCCCTCCGCCTGATCCCCCCTCCCCCTGTACCGCCCCCGCGCCCGCCGCGTTATCATCCGGAAACAGCGCGGGTGCCGGACGGGCGCCGGTCCCTCCGCACTTTCGCGCTCCCGCACTTTCGCACCTTGTCGTTCCGCAGGCTGCCGCTCTTTCCCCTGCCGGTGGTGCTGTTCCCCGGCGCGCCGATGCCGCTGCACGTGTTCGAGCCGCGCTACCGCCAGATGGTGGCGCACTGCGTGGAGGGCGGCGAGCGCTTCGGGCTGGTGTACCACGACCCGGACCGGCACGGCCCGTTCAGCACCGACGACGGCGGCATCGGCTGCGTGGCGCGCATCCTCAAGTACCAGCCGCTGCCGGACGGGCGCTCGCTCATCCTCTGCCGCGGCGAGGACCGCTTCCGCATCGAGGACGGCATCGAGAGCGGGCACCTGTACGCCGAGGCGCTGACATCGGTGTACATCGACGAGCGCGAGGACAAGCGCGGGATGGTGCCGCGCCGGCGCCGCTCCATCGACCTGTTCTACCGCGTGCTGGACGAGGTGATCGGCTACAAGCAGCCGTTCCCGGAGATCGACGCCCGCGTGGAGACGGGGTTCCAGATCGCGCAGGCCATCCGCATCGACCCGGCGTGGCAGCAGGAGCTGCTGGAGAGCCGCAGCGAGCGCCTGCGCCTGCGCCAGCTCGACGAGCTGCTGCGCGCCGTGCTGGAGACCGGCATGCCGCCCTCCGCCCGCGACTTTCCCTTCGAGTGACGATGACGAATCACGCGTTTTCGGACGATGCCACCCCCCTGACCCGCCGCGGCTTCGTGGCGGGCGCGGCGGCGGCGCTGGCCTCCCTCGCGCTCCCGTTCCCCGCATGGGCGATGGAGGACGACCGCGACCGGCTGGACGCCTGGCTGCGCACGCTGCGCGCGGAGGGGCTGGCCCGCCCGTCCGTGCCGCTGGGCCGCGCCGCCGCCCGCGCGGGCGAGCTGGCGGCGGGGTCGCCGTACGCCGCGTACACGCTGGAGGCGTACCTCACCGTCGGGGGGGGCCGGCCGGAGCGCGAGCCGCTGATCCTGCACCTGGACCGCTTCGACTGCGTGTCGCTGGTGGAGAGCGCCCTGGCCGTGGCGCGCACGGCCGCGGCGGGGCCCGGCGTGTCGGGGCCGGCGATCGGGTGGCGGCGCTTTGCGCGCGAGGTGGAGCGCATGCGCTACCGCGGCGGCGTGCGCGACGGGTACGCCAGCCGCCTGCACTACTTCAGCGAGTGGATCCTGGACGGCGCGCGCCGCGGCCTGGTGCGCGACCTGGGCCCGGAGCTGGGCGCGGTGGAGGACCGCCGCCCCCTGCGCTTCATGACCGAGCACCGCCGCAGCTACCCCGCGCTCGCGGACGAGCTGACCTTCCGCCGCATCGGGGAGATGGAGCGCAGCCTGGACCCCTTTCCGCGCCACGTGATCGCGAAGGAGCGCATCCCCGAGGTCTCGGACCGCATCCGGACGGGGGACGTGCTGGCCTTCGCCACCTCCATCGCCGGGCTGGACGTGACGCACACGGCGTTCGCCTACCGCGACCGCGGCGGCGTGCTGCGCGTGCTGCACGCCCCGCTCTCCGGCGGCGCGGTGGAGGTGACCCGCGCCACGCTGCCGGAGTACGTGGCCGCCATCCGCACCTCCACCGGCATCCTGGTCGCGCGCCCCCTGCGCGCCTGACCCACGGCGGCGTATTCCGAAATTCTTGCGTTCCGGCGCGGGCACCCGCCTATTGAAGCGCACGTAGAGAACGCGCTGTGAATCCTCCCACTCCCGTCGGCGGTTCCCGGCCGCGGGCGCCCCTGTCGCGGCGCCCGGCCCCCGCGTTCCACCACCACCCGGAGGCCCCTAGATGCGCCCATCCCGTCTGCGCCTTTGGTCCGGCGCGCTGCTGCTCCTGCTCGGCGGCGTGCTGCCCGCGCGCCTGTCCGCGCAGGACCCGTACGTCATCACAGGAACGGTGCTGGACGCGGAGAGCCGGCAGCCCATCGCGGGGGCCACGGTGCAGGTGCGCACCGGCGCCACCACGGGCGGCACGCAGACCGTGACGGACGCCGCCGGGCGCTACCGGCTGGCGGCGCGCGTGCCCGCGGGCAGCTACACGGTGCAGTTCACCCGGCTGGGCCGCGCTTCGGCCAGCCGCCAGGTGACGCTGGGCGCCGCCCGCGAGGTGCAGCTGGAGCCGGTGCTGCTGGGCACCGCGGTGCTGCAGATGGAGGAGGTGGTGGTGACCGGCACCGGCGCGCCCGTGGCGCGGCGCGAGGTGGGCAACACCGTGGCCAGCGTCAGCGGCGAGGCGGTGAACAACGCACCGGCCGCCAGCTCCGTGGACCA
>DASTLD010000223.1:0-3103 GCA_035715345.1 Longimicrobium sp. | reverse complement strand
GGCCCCCCTCCGCCGCCGCGCCGACCGCGTACTTCGTACTTAGTACCTCGTACTTCGCACTTCCCTCAAACCACCCGCCGCGCCCACAGGAACAGCCGCCGCAGCTCGCGCTCGTAGTTGCGGCGGCCGGCCATGTCGTTGCGGGCCACGCCGCCGTTGCCCAGCGACGCGTGGATGATCCGCGACCCGCCCGTGGACATGGCCACGTGGCTGCAGCGGCCGGGCTCCTCCGCGAAGAAGAGCAGGTCGCCGGCGCGCAGGTCGCAGAAGTCGGGGCCGCACTCCACCGGCTCGCCCGTGCGCGACTGCTGGTCGCTGTCGCGGGGAATGACCTGGCCGTGCAGCCGGTAGAGCGCCTGCACGAAGCCGGAGCAGTCCACCCCGCCCTGCGTGACGCCCCCCCACAGGTACGGCACCCCCATCCACCGCGCCGCCGTGGCGCACACCGCCGCGCCCACCTTGGGGAAGGCCAGCGCGCGCGCCCCCGCCGGCACCAGCTCGCCCTCCGGCACGCCCACGCGGCCGTCGGGCAGGCGCACCACCCCGTTCTCCTCGCGCACCACGCGCGCGCCCCACGGCAGCCGGGCGATGACCTCGCCGTCGTCGCCCGCCACCTGCGCGCCGAGGGAGATCCAGACGTCGCCGTCGGCGCCCATGTCCCAGGCGCGGGCGTCCTGCTCGTCCTTGAGGGCCACGTACCCCGCGTGCAGCCAGCCGATGTAGCCGTCGCTGCCGCGGCACTGCAGCCAGAAGCGCTCGCGCCGCAGCACCAGCAGCCGCATGCCCAGCACCGCCTGCGACACCTGCGTCTGCCGCACCGCCGGCCCGGCCAGCATGGGCGCGACAGCCGTCTTCACGACGGCGTGCACCGCCTCGTCCGGCCCCGCCTCCGGCAGGAGCTGCAGCTCGTCGCGGACCTCGCTCCAGGCGGTGAGCGTGGCGGCCAGGCGGTGCAGCTCCTCCGCCGCGTCCGGCTCCGACGTGCAGCCCACCAGGGCCAGCGCGCCGCCGGGCCCCACCTGCACGTCCACCTCGAACACCGCCAGGCGCGGGTCCGGCGCCAGCCGCGCGCGCACCTCTTCCACGGCGGCGCGCACCTCGTCCACCGCCCCCCTCACCGCAGCCACCCCTCCAGCACCTCCATCACCCGTGCGATGTCTTCCGGTTGGTTGTACAGGTGCGGCGACAGCCGCACCGCGCCCTCGCGCGGCACGCAGTTGACCCCCGCGCGCCAGAGCGTGCGGAACGCGCCGTCCACGTCGTGCGGGCGAAAGGCGAAGATGCCCGACCGCCGCGCCGGCGACAGGTCGCTCACGATCCCGATCTCCCGCGCCCGCAGCCACTCCGCCAGCGGGTCCAGCAGCCCCAGCACGTGCGCCCGTATGCGCTCGGGCCCCGCCTCGCGCAGCAGGGCGATGGACTCGATCAGCGCGGCGTAGTCCTGGTTGGGCTGCGTGGCCACCTCGAAGCGCTTGGCGCCCTCCACCCAGTCGTAGCGGTAGTCCACGCAGCGCGCGTAGTCCACCGTGGCCCGCATGGCCGTCCAGCCGACCACCCGCGGCTCCATGCGCGGCACCAGCTCGCGGCGCACGTACGTGAACCCCACGCCGAAGGGCCCGCACAGCCACTTGTGCCCGCCCACCGCCATCACGTCCACGCCCCAGGCGCGCACGTCC
Organism: Longimicrobium sp.; assembly: GCA_035715345.1. Taxonomy (GTDB): domain Bacteria; phylum Gemmatimonadota; class Gemmatimonadetes; order Longimicrobiales; family Longimicrobiaceae; genus Longimicrobium. The sequence continues at coordinate 1,427 of DASTLD010000223.1, read as the reverse complement.
ACGGGGAGCTGGCCCACGGCCTGGATGCCGTCCACCACGAACCAGGCGCCGTGCTCGCGGCAGGCGCGCCCGAACGTCTCCAGGTCCGCCAGCCAGCCGGTGGAGAACTGCACCGCGGAGAGCGCGAAGATGCCCACGTCGCCGCGGGCGATCTCCTCCAGCAGCCGCGACTCGTCGGGGTTGCCGTCCGGCAGCGTGGGCACCAGGTCCACGCGCACGCCGTCGCGCTCCCGCATCCCCAGCCAGGGATACACGTTCGCGGGGAACTCGCGGTGGCTGACGACAATGCGGCGCCCCGGCTCCAGCGGCAGCGCGTGCGCGGCCAGGTTGATGCCCATGCTGGTGTTGGGCAGCAGGGCAATCTCGTCCGCGTCCGCGCCGATCAGCCCGGCGGCGGCCGCGCGGCAGCGGTCCAGCAGCGCGTCGAAGTCCTCCGCGCCCAGCACGTGCGCGTCCGCGCGGCGGCGGTTGTAGCGCTCCGTCGCGGCCAGCGAGCGGGCCGGCAGCGGCGTGACCCCGGCGGCGTTCAGGTATGGCGCACGGCCGATGGACGGGAACTCGCGGTCGCGCAGCGCGCGGAAGTCGAACCCGGTGTGTGCCGGCGAGGTGGCTTGGGACAAGGCGGTGCCTGGCGTTTCGGTGAGCGGGCACGATAACCCGCCCCCCACCCCGCGACAAGGCTGGGCCGGACTGCTATCGTAGGGGGATGAGGATCACCCGCATCGAGACGCAGCAGCACGACCGCGAGCGCGTCAGCATCCACGTGGACGGGGCCTTTCGCCTGGGCCTGGCCGCGGAGATCGCGCACGCCGCGCATCTCAGGGCCGGCGTGGAGCTGACGGAGGCGCGGCTGGCGGAGCTGGAGCGGGCCGACCGCGCGTGGCAGGCGCGCCAGGCCGCGCTCGACCTCCTGGGCTACCGGCAGCGCAGCGCGGCGGAGCTGGTGCGGCGGCTGCGGCGCAAGGGATTCGACCTGGACGTGGCCCGCGAGACGGTGGAGCGGCTGCGCGGGCTGGGGATGGTGGACGACGCAGCGTTCGCCGGCGCCGTGGCCCGCGACCGCGTCCGCCTGCGTCCGCAGGGCGCCCGCCGCATGCGCGAGGAGCTGCGCGCCAAGGGCGTGGACGAAGACACCGCCCGCGCCGCCATCGCCGGCGCGCTGGAGAGCGAGGAGACCAGCGAGCTGGAGCTGGCGCGCCGCGCGGCCGGCAAGTGGAAGCCGCAGCCCGGCGAGGACCCCCTGCGCGCGCGCCGCCGCCTGCACGGCTACCTCATGCGCCGCGGCTTCGACGGCGAGTGCGTGCGCCAGGTGATGGACGAGGTGCTGGGAGAGGGCGAGGAGGGCGTGGACTGAGGATTCGTGCGGGACGGCGGGTGCCTTCCGTGGGCGGAGGCCCCCTCCCCGCTCGTTCCTCGCTGCCCCTCCC
>DASTLD010000222.1:0-5980 GCA_035715345.1 Longimicrobium sp. | reverse complement strand
AGGAGGCGCTGGTGATCGAGGCGGATGCCATGCGCCTGGCTGCCGCCAGCCTGGAGCGCGCGCCGGAGCCGCGGCGCGTGCTGGGCGCGCTGGCCGCGGTGGACGCGTGGACGGACCGGGCCCGCGCGCGGCTGGAGGCGGGCAGCTATCCCGCGCTGGACAGCGCCGCCGCGGAGGTCTCCGCTTTCTCGGCCTCCGCCCGCGCCGCCCTGGCCCGCGGCGACACGCTGGCCGCGGTGGGCGAGATCAGCCGGGCGTCGCTGCGGGCGCGGGAGCAGGCGCCGCTGGCGGTGGGGCTGCGGCTGCTGGCCGCCGCGGAGACGCGCGTGCGCGGAGTGGGCAAGGGCGCCGACGCGGATCGCATCCGCAAGCTGATCGGCGGCGCGCGCGAGGGCCTGGCCATGGGCGACAGCATCCGCGCCCTGCGCCGCGTGCTCTACGCGGTGCAGATGCTGGACGAGCTGGCCGTGGAAACGGTTGATCGGCGGGGCGCGCCCCGTTAGATTTTTCGTGCGCCCGGATGGCGAAATCGGTATACGCAGCAGACTCAAAATCTGCCACCCGCAAGGGTTTGTCGGTTCGAGTCCGACTCCGGGCATTCCGTCGGCCCGCTCCTCACCAGGAGCGGGCCGGTTCGCGTTCCGGGGGATTCCCGTTTGTCATCCTGAGGAAGGCGCCTCGCGGCGCCCGTTGCCGCACCGTACCGTGGCGCCGACCGAAGGATCTTGCGTGCGTCACGCACGGCCGTCCTCTTCGCGTGGTCGCCGGCACTGCGGCACACGGGCAAGATCCTTCGGTCGCGCCAGGACTCCGTGTGGACGTCGCCGCCGGTTCGGCGCTCCCTCAGGATGACATCGCGTTGGTCCAACTGACGGGCGCGGTGCATCCCGCTCCGCGTGGAGCCGCGCTCCGGCACGGAGCTTGACGACGCCGGGCGTGGCGGCGGCCGGGGAGTCGGGCCGCGATCCTTTCACGGGAGCGGATGACGGATGCTGACGGACGAGCAACGCAAGACGGTGGAGTCGCGGCTGCTGCGCGAGCGCGAGCAGGCGCTGGAGGCCATCGGCCGCTTCGACAGCGACGCGGCGGACCTGCGCGAGCGCACGGGCGAGCTGAGCCTGGCGGACCAGCACCAAGCGGACTACGGCAGCGAGGCGCACGAGCAGGAGAAGGCGCACCTGCTGGCCTCCGTGGAGGGCCGCCGCCTGTACGCGCTGGACGAGGCGCTGCAGCTCCTGTACAACGACCCGGAGAAGTTCGGCGTGTGCGACGTGTGCGGGCGCGACATCCAGATGGAGCGCCTGGACGTGGTGCCGGAGACGCGCCTGTGCGCCGAGCACGCCCGCGAGCGCGACATCGACACGGAGGACGAGGCCAACCCGCGCGAGGCCTCGCCGATGTGAACTGCCGAGGGGACTGGCGCGGGTATGGGCATCTCCGCGCGGCGCGGAGGCCCCCTCCCCGCTCGTTCCTCGCGACCCTCCCCCAACTTCGGGGGAGGGTTTCTTACTGCTGGCCTCACGCAGAGACGCGGAGGGCGCAGAGAACTACGGTGAGGAGAAAAGCCCCTCCCCCGAAGTTGGGGGAGGGGTTGGGGACGGGGCCTCCCGCGGTCGAGAGGCAGCTCGCCGGACGCGCCGGCGCCCGCCCGCCAGCCTCACGAGAGGAACCGCTCGCGCACCTCGGGCGGGGGAATCATGCAGGCGTCCAGCTTGCCGAAGATGCGGTAGCGGTTCTTCGCCACCAGGTTGTAGAAGAAGTCGGCCACCGGTCGCGGGACGATCGTCAGCGGCCACAGCAGCGGCCAGGGCGCATCCATCCGCCGCGCGATGCGCAGCGCCGCCCGCGACCTGCGCCAGGCCTGGTCTCCCTCCACCAGCACCACGCTGTCGAGCGCTTCCGGCGAGAGACCGAACTTCTCCAGCAGCGCCCTCCCCGCATCGGACTGCAGCGCCGCGAAGCGGAAGCGGCCGCGCCGGTCGTTGCGCAGGATGAGCTGCACCGAGCGGTCGCACAGTCCGCACACGCCGTCGTAAAGCACGATCGGCCCCGCCGCTTCCGGGGCGGGCTTCGGATCATCGGCAGCAGCGTTCATCGCCCCAATCGGTGAGTCGTGGAAGCCACCCCCTCAACGTACCAGCAAAGCGCGCGAAAGTCTCGTCTGAAAGCCCCTCCCCCGAAGTTGGGGGAGGGGTTGGGGAGGGGCCTCCCGCGGTCGCGAGGCACTCCGCCGGACGCATCTCCAGCACGTCCTCCGCACCCCCTCCCCGCCTTGCCCGCCCCTGGAAGATTGGCTATTCTGCGCGGCTAACTACCGACCGCTTTCACGACCGCGAGGCAGCAGTCATATGGCTACGCAGGGCAACGATACGGACGTCGTCTTCCTCTCCGCCGCGCGCACGGGCATGGGCACGTTCGGCGGCACCCTCAAGGACTTCAGCGCCACGGACCTGGGCGTCTTCGCGGCGAAAGGAGCGCTGGAGCGCGCCGGCATCCCCGCGGAGGACGTCAAGCACGTGGTGATGGGCAACGCGCTGCAGACCTCGTCGGACGCCATCTACCTGGCGCGCCACGTGGGCCTGCGCGCCGGGCTGGGCATCGACGTGCCGGCCATCACCCTCAACCGCTTGTGCGGCAGCGGCTTCCAGTCCATCGTCTCCGGCGCCATGGAGATCATGCTGGGGCAGGGCGAGGTGGCGCTGTGCGGCGGCGCGGAGTCCATGAGCCAGGCCCCCCACGTGGTCCGCGGCGCCCGCTGGGGCGACCAGCGCCTGGGCCCCTCCGGCAAGTTCTACGAGGACCTGCTGTGGGAGGCGCTCACGGACACCTTCGCCGGGTGCTCGATGGCCATGACGGCGGAGAACCTGGCGGACCACTACGGCATCACCCGCGACCAGGTGGACGAGTACGCGCTGCGCAGCCAGCAGTTCGCGCAGCAGGCGTGCAGCGAGAACCGCTTCGACGCGGAGATGGTGCCCATCACCCTCAAGAGCCGCAAGGGCGAGACGACCTTTGCCTGCGACGAGCACATGCGGCCGGACACCACCCTGGAGCAGCTCGGCAAGCTCAAGCCGTACTTCAAGGAGGGCGGCACGGTGACGGCCGGCAACGCCAGCGGCATCGGCGACGGCGCGGCGGCCGTGGTCATCGCCGATTCGCGCTACGCGGACCGCAACGGGCTCAAGCCGCTGGGCCGGCTGGTGGCCTGGGGCATCGCGGGCGTGGAGCCCAAGCACATGGGCATCGGTCCGGCGCCGGCGTCTCGCCTCGCTCTGAAGAACGCGGGGATGGACCTGGCGCAGATGGACCTGGTGGAGGTCAACGAGGCGTTCGCCAGCCAGTACTGCGCGGTGGAGAAGGAGCTGGGGCTGGACCGCGAGCGGACCAACGTCTCCGGCGGCGCCATCGCCGTCTCGCACCCGCTGGGCGCGTCCGGCGCGCGCATCACCGTGCACCTGCTGCACGAGCTGCGTCGCCGCGGCGGGCGCTACGGCCTGGGCACCGCCTGCATCGGCGGCGGGCAGGGCATTGCCCTGGTCGTGGAGGCGTTCCCCGCCGCGGCCGAGCAGGCCCTGGCGGCGGACTGAGGCAGGACACCGGGGCCGCCGCGAAACCCGCGGCGGCCCCGCCGCGTTTTCCGCGCACCATGAGCGACTCCAGCAGCGCACAGCAGCCACCGCCCGGCAGCAGCAACCTGCCCGCCCGCCGCCTCTCCACCACGGAGCTGGAGGCGGTCATCAAGCGCGCCGTGGAGCTGCAGGCCGCCACCGGCACGCCCGACGAGGGCATCGCCGAGGCGGAGGTGGTGCGCATCGGGCAGGAGCTGGGGCTGGACCCCGTGCACGTGCGCCGCGCGGTCATGGATGTGCGCGGCCGCGCCCCGTCCGAGCGCGGGGCCATGGCGGCGGTGATGGGGCCGGGCGTGGCGCGCGCGGCGCGGACGCTCAAGCGGCCCGCCGCGGGGCTGGGGCTGCTGCTGGAGGAGTACCTGGTGCGGTGCGAGCACATGGTGGTGCAGCGGCGCTTCCCGGACCGCACCCGCTACGTGCGCGACACCAGCTTCGCGGCCAACATGAGCCGCATCGTCAAGAAGATGACTGGCAAGCTGCGGCCCATGAACCTGTCGCAGCTCGACGTGGCCGTGTCGTCCATCGACGCCGACACGGCGCTGGTGGAGCTGTCCGTGGAGATGAAAGGGGCACGCGCCGGGTTCCTGGCGGGCGGCCTGGCCGGCGGCGGCGGCGCGGCGGCGAGCATTGCGACGGTGGCCTGGGTCACACCCGCGGTGGACCTGCTGGCGCTGGTCGGCGTCCCCGTCCTGCTGGGGGCGGTGTGGGGGATGCGCGGCATCTACGGGGCCACCCACCGCAGCGTGCACGACAAGCTGGAGTCGTTCCTGGACGCGCTGGAGCACGGCGACGTCAAGGTGCCCAGGGACGGCTCGTCGTGGACCGCCGGCTTCGGCGGCAGCGGCATCGGGATCTGGAAGGGCTGAGGGCGCGCGTGGCCGCGCCGGCCCGGGTCCCCTGAATCACACGAATCATCAACGAGAACACTGCGGAGACCACGCCGATGGAGATCAAGCGGGTAGGGGTGCTGGGATGCGGGCTGATGGGCAGCGGCATTGCGCAGGTGTCGGCGCAGGCCGGCTACGAGACCATCGTGCGCGAGGTGAGCGACGAGGTGTGCGAGCGCGGGCTGGGCGGCATCGGCAAGCAGCTCGGCAAGGCGGTGGAGAAGGGGAAGATGGCCGCCGAGGACCGCGACGCGGTGATGGGGCGCCTGCGCGGCACCACCAGCCTGGAGGACCTGCGTGACTGCGACATCATCATCGAGGCCGTCGTCGAGAACCTGGAGCTGAAGAACCAGATGTGGCAGACGCTGGACGGCGTCTGCCGCCCGGAGGCCATCTTCGCGTCCAACACCTCCTCGCTGACCATCGCGGACATGGCCGCGGCCACGAAGCGGCCGGAGCGCATGGTGGGGCTGCACTTCTTCAACCCCGTGCCGGTGATGAAGCTGGTGGAGGTCGTGAAGACCATCGCCACGGACCCGCAGGTGTTCGACACCGCGTTCGCCTTCGCCAGGTCGCTGGGCAAGGAGCCCATCGTCTGCAAGGACAACTCGGGCTTCGTGGTCAACCTGCTGCTGGTGCCCTACATGATGGACTCCATCCGCGCGCTGGAGCAGGGCGTGGCCAGCATCGAGGACATCGACAAGGGGATGCGGCTGGGCACTGGCTACCCCATGGGCCCGTTCACGCTGTGCGACTTCGTGGGCAACGACACGCTGGACAAGATCGGCGACATCATGTTCCACGAGTACAAGGAGAAGCGCTACGCGTCGCCCCCGCTGCTCAAGCGGATGGTGTCGCTGGGCTACTTCGGCCGGAAGAGCGGCAAGGGCTTCTACGACTACAGCGGCCCCGAGCCGGTGGCGATGAAGCTGGTCTGATCCGGCCGCTTTCCAGCAGAAGACAGAGGGCGCCGCGGCCTGCCGCGGCGCCCTCTCTGCGTCCGTCTCCCGACGATGCTTGTGATATAGGTCCATATGTTGCAACGACTTACAGCCTACTGCCGAACGGGTTGGCAGGCGAGACGAGACACCGGATTCCGGAGAACGCGAGCGATGAAGAAGCTGAACCTGGACCTGGAGACGCTGGAAGTGGAGACCTTTCCGACCGCCGAGACGCCGACCGAGGAAAGCGCGGCGGACGCGTTCCTCACCAACCCGCAGAACTGCGTCACCTTCGGCTGCGGCGATTCGGTGAACCGGCCCTGCTGATCCGGGGCAGGCCACGGGAGCCGTGCTGCGCGGCACCCTCGCCCGTTTCGCCTTCCGCTGGAGCTGATCGCGGCCGGGCGGATGTGAAGCGGCGGGACCCTGAGCGGAGGAGAGAGCGATGAAGAAGCTGGTGCTGGACCTGGACGCGCTCCAGGTGGAGACCTTCGAGGTGGCGGACGAGCGGCAGGCGGAGGGG
>DASTLD010000221.1:0-2224 GCA_035715345.1 Longimicrobium sp. | reverse complement strand
CGTGCGGCGCGCGAATGCCCGCGTGCAGTCCGCGCAGGCGGACTTCGTGCTGTTGGAGGCGCGGTTTCAACCGCCGGCCGGCTGCCTGCGCCGCGCGCGGATCTCGGGATCGCGCCGGAACCCGTCCGCGCAGGCGGACATCACGTTTTCCCAGCCGCGAATTCATTCGCCGGGCGGTGGATGCGCCGGCGCCCGCCTTTCGGCGGAAATACCCGCGGGAATCCCCGCGACAATCCCCGCCGGAACGCCTGTGAGAATCCCCGCGGGTCCGCCGCCTCACCACGGCTCCGCCTCCAGCCGCGCGCGCAGCGCCGCCAGCCGCCGCTCCACCTCGTCCATCGCGGCGTGGATCTCGGCGTCGGTAGCGCGGCGGGGGACGAAGAGCGGCTCGCCGTAGCCCAGCGTCAGGCGCGCCATGGGCTTCGGAATCAGGAAGCGGTCCCATCCCCCCACGTACCACGCGCGGCTGGCCACCGCCATCGCCGGAATGATGGGCGCGCCGGTGCGCTGCGCGATCAGCACCGGCCCGGGCTTCATCTTCTCCCGCGGCCCGCGCGGCCCGTCCGGCGTGATGGCCAGCGACCGCCCCTGCCGCACGTGCTGGATCAGCTCGCGCAGCGCCTCCAGCCCGCCGCGGCTGGTGGACCCACGCACCGCCGTGTATCCCCAGCGCCGCACCGCGCGGGTGATGTACTCGCCGTCGCGGTGGCGGCTCACCAGCGTCACGATCCCCTCGTTGCGGTGCGAGAAGGTCAGCGGCAGCAGCGTGCCGTGCCAGAGCGTCCAGATCACCGGCCTGCCCTGCCGGTGGAACTGCAGGTGGTTTTCCGCGTCGACGTGGCGGTAGCGGCAGGACAGCATCAGCCCGTCCAGCATCCGCCCGCCCACCGCCGACGCCAGCCGCTCGTGCCACCGCAGCGGCATCACCAGCTCGGACGCGCTCACCTCCGCCGCGGGAGCCGCCTCGCTCGGGACGGTCGCGTCCGGATCGCTCATCGCCCGCGCGCCAGCAGGTCCGCGGCCAGGCCGGCAACCCGCCGCGACGCCCCCGCCCCGCCCAGCCGCTCGCGCACGCGCGCCAGGCCGTCGATCATCCGCCGCCGCTCCGGGGACTGCTCGTCCAGCAGCGGCAGCACGGCGTCGGCGAGCGCGCGCGGGGTGGCGGCCTCCTGCACGAACTCCGGCGCCACGCGCTCCTCCGCGATCAGGTTCGCGAGCGCGATGTGCGGCACCTTCACCAGGCGCCGCGCCAGCGCGTAGCTCAGCGCGTTCATGCGGTAGGTGACGACGAGCGGCGTCATGGCCAGCGCGGCTTCCAGCGTGGTGGTGCCGGACTTGGCGAGCGCGGCGGTGGCGTACTGCAGCAGCCCGTCCGCGCTGGGGATGCGCGGCCAGCGCGCCGCCGCGTAGACGCCGGGATCGATGCCGCCCGGCACGCCGATCACCGGCTGCGTGTCCGGCCGGCGCTCCACGACCAGCGCCGCTGCGTCGGAGAACAGCTCCAGGTGCCGCCGCACCTCCTGCGCCCGCGAGCCCGGGAAGAGCGCCAGCACCGGACGCGCGGGATCCAGCCCGTGCGAGCGCGCCCATTCGCCGCGCGGCAGCGGCGGGTCCGCGCGGTCCAGCAGCGGATGGCCCACGAAGCGGGCGTTCACCCGGCCCTTCTTCAGGAAGTCCTCCTCGAAGGGAAGTACCACCGCCACCTCGTCGGCGTCGCGGGCCAGGTCGGCGACCCGGCTCTTGTGCCACGCCCAGACCTGCGGCGCGATGTAGTAGAGCACGGGAATCCCCCGCTCCTTCGCGTGCCGCGCCAGGCGCAGGTTGAAGCCGGGGTAGTCGATGGGGATCACGAGGTCCACCCGCTCGCGCTCCAGAACCGCGAAGACCTCCCGGCGCAGGCGGATGAAGAAGGGGAGATGGCGGACGACCTCGACGAGGCCCATCACCGCCAGGTCCTTGAGGCCGGCGAGCAGCGTGACGCCCTCCGCCTCCATGCGCGCGCCGCCCAGGCCGATGAGCCTCGCGGACGGGAAGCGCTCGCGGAGCGCCCGCGCCAGCGCGGCGCCGTGCAGGTCGCCGGACTCCTCCCCGGCGGAGATGAAGATGACGGGAGACGCCGCGGCGCCGGGTCCGCTCACGGCCCCGGCGCCTGCGCGCCGACCTGCAGCAGGCGCCAGATGGCCACGATGATCGCGACCAGGAACAGCACCAGGCGGATCAGCGA
>DASTLD010000220.1:0-3412 GCA_035715345.1 Longimicrobium sp. | reverse complement strand
GCGGCATCTTCGACCGCGGCCTGGCGCCCGGCGGCCGCGTGCTGCTCTCCGACCCCTTCCGCGCCACCAGCCTGCGCCTGCTGGAGGCCATGGAGGCCGACGGCTGGCGCGTCGCCATGACCCGCTGGAGCATCGGCGAGGGCGACGACCTGCGCCCCATCGGCGTGTTCGAGCTGGAGCCGCCGGAGTAGGCGGTACGAAGTGCGTGAGTGCGTGAGTGCGCCGGATCGTCGTCTTTGGCTGGCGATGGCGTACGACGATCACCTGCCGGCGCCCCTCCGCGACCATCCCGGAATTCCGGATGGTTGTGCCGCGCCAGAACGATGCGCACTCCCTTCCCTTCCGATCCCGATGAAAATCTCCGCGGTGGTGCTCGCGATGCTGCTGCTCGTGCTCGGCGCGCGCGGGGGGCAGGCGCAGGCGTGGGCGGCGGTGGACGTGGGGCAGGACCACGTGTGCGCGCTGGACAGCGGCGGGCGGGCGTTCTGCTGGGGCGGCAACCACCACGGCGAGCTGGGCATGCGCACGAGGATGACGTGCGGACCCTCGCACCACGGCGGCCGGCCGGCGTGCTGGGCGTCGCGCAAGGCCGTGCCCGTGCCCGTCAGCGGCGGGATGCGCTTCCGCGCGCTCAGCAGCGGCGGCACGCGGAGCTGCGGCCTGGACGATCGCGGGCGCGCGTGGTGCTGGGGCGGGGGGATCGGGACCACGGCGGCGGGATGCGCGGGCGGCACGGCGTGCAGCTTCGTTCCCGTGCCGTTCGCGCCGGAGACGGAGTTCCGGGCGCTGCGGGTGGGCGAGGACGCGGTGTGCGGTATCACCACGGACGGCGCTGGGCGCTGCTGGCGGCCGGCGTGGCCCCGCGGCGGGTGGGTGATGACGGAGGTGGCGCCCGGCGAGCGGCTGGCGTGGATCGACCACCACGGCGACTGGATGGACCGCGACCACTACGTGGCCTGCGGGGTCACCGGCGACGGCCGCGCGCTGTGCCAGGGCGAGAACGCCTTCGCGCAGCTCGGCGCGGGCGACACGCTGCCCCACGCGGGCGCGGTGCGGGTGGCGGGCACGGCCGCGTTCGCGCAGGTGCGGCCGGGGGCGCTGTGGACGTGCGGGCTGGCGCGGGACGGCCGCGCGTTCTGCTGGGGCGCCGCCGAGGCGCGCCCGTCCTGGCCCGGCGGCGCGCCGTCCCGGCCGGGGTACTTCGCCTGCCGGACGAGCGCCTGGTGCAGCGCGCCGCGCCCGGTGGCGGAGGGGCTGCGCTTCAGCACGATCACGCCGGTGCGACACCGCTTCTGCGGGCTGGCGCGGGACGGCCGGGTGCACTGCTGGGGGCAGGACGGCGCGGCCGTACCCGTGGCGGACGGGCTGCGCTTCGTGGCGCTGGAGGGCGGCGAGACGCGCGCCTGCGGCGTGGCGCGCGAGGGCCAGATCTGGTGCTGGCGGGCGGAGGGATGGACGGACGTGGTGCGGCCGGTCCGCGCGCCGCCGCCGCCCCGGCCGCCGCGGTGACGCATCGCTTGCTGCGCCATATGGCGCGGGCAATTATGGTCGGCAAGCACCCCCGTCCCACCCTTCCTTCCCCGTCATCACCCCCTTGCAGAGGCCTCGATGCCCGAACACGACGGCGGTTCATCGCGCACGCACGGAAGCTCCCACGAGCGAAGCATGGCCGGGATGAACGTGGTGATGTTCATCACCGACCAGGACCGCGCCATCCAGCACTTTCCGCCGGGCTGGGCCCTGGAGAACCTTCCCGGCGCGCGCCGCCTGCACCGCCACGGCGTCACCTTCCGCAACGCGTTCACCAACTCGTGCATGTGCAGCCCGGCGCGGAGCACGCTGATGACGGGGTACTTTCCCGCGCAGCACGGGGTCAAATACACGCTGGAGCTGGACATGCCCGGCACCAGCTACCCGCAGGTGGAGATGCCGCTGGACCTGCCCAACCTGGCCAGCGTGATGACGGCGGCGGGGTACAACTCCGTCTACAAGGGCAAGTGGCACCTGAACAAGCCGGCCAACGGCACCACCTGGGTGCCGGAGGACGTGGGCCGGTACGGATTCGCGCGCTGGAACCCGCAGGACGCGGGCGCCAACCAGGACATCCCCGAGGCGGGGGGCGGCACGCCGGACAACGACGGCCGCTTCATGAACGACGCGGGGCCCATGGAGACCGGCAACGAGGGCGTGCTGGCCTACCTGCGCTCCGTCGCGAAGGAGCAGCAGCCGTTCTTCCTGGTCGTCTCCCTGGTCAACCCGCACGACGTGCTCTTCTATCCCAAGACCTATCTGGACGCGGGGTACGACGACTCCTGGCTGGAGGGCGACATCGGCCTGCCGGGCACGGTGGACGAGGACCTGTCCACCAAGCCGTCCGTCCAGCTCCAGTTCCTGCGCCTGTTCTCCCTCAGCGGCCCGCTGGTGACGGACGAGCGCAAGCGGAGCTACCTGAACTTCTACGGCAACCTGATGAAGCACGTGGACCACTACCTGGTGGACGTGCTCGACGCGCTGGACGACCTGGGGCTGACGGACGACACCGTGGTCATCCGCACCGCGGACCACGGGGAGATGGGGCTGGCGCACGGCGGGCTGCGGCAGAAGAACTTCAACTTCTACGAGGAGTCGCTGCGCGTTCCCCTCATCTTCTCCAACCCGCGGCTGTTCCCGGAGGCTCGCGAGACGGACGCACTGGTCAGCGCGGTGGACTTCCTGCCCACCATGGCTAGCCTGTTCGGCGCGCCGGCGGAGGCGCGGGCGCAGTGGGAGGGCGTGGACTACTCCGCCACCGTGCTGGACCCGGAGGGCGCGCGGCCGCCGCAGCGCAGCGTCGTCTTCACCTGGGACGACTGGCAGGCGGGGCAGAAGAACGGGCCCTACCTGCCGCCGCCCAACCACATCGTGGCCGTGCGCGAGGAGCGCTGGAAGCTGGCGCGCTACTACGACGCGGACGGCCAGGTGCCGGACCAGTGGGAGATGTACGACCTGGCGACGGATCCGAACGAGGTGGTGAACCTGGCCTGGGAGGGATACACCCGCACGCCGGAGCAGGAGGCCCAGCTCCGCCGCCTCCAGGCCGAGTTGAAGGTGATCGAGAAGACGCGCCTGCAGCCACTCCCCGCGACGGTGGAATCGCCCATCACCCAGGCCAACTTCGTCCCGCCGCCGTCCACCACCACCCAGGCCGCCGCGACCTGAGCGGACCGAAACGACGAAGGGCGCCCTCTCGCGGCGCCCTTCTCGTTCCTTGCAGGCTGTAACCTGTAACCTGTCCCCTGTAACCTGCCGGGAAAGGTTGCGGTCCAGGATGGTCGGGTGATCCGCCGGAAGCCGCACGGGCGTCGGCGTGACCCGGAGGGTGCCTGCCGTGGGCGGAGGCCCCCTCCCCGCTCGTTCCTCGCTGCCCCTCCCC
>DASTLD010000219.1:0-22379 GCA_035715345.1 Longimicrobium sp. | reverse complement strand
GTCGCGCATCAGCCGCCACACCAGGCCGCTGCGGTGGTTCTCGATCATCAGCACGATGGGTCCCTGGTCGATGCCCAGGTAGTCGCCGTCGAACCACCCCACCCCCGGCACGATCCGCCCGTGCTGCGTCCGCATGGGTGTCGTGAGCGTGGGGTTGAACGAGTCCAGGAAGCCGTAGCGCTGGAACAGGTGGTCGCCGTAGCGCCGCCGCATCTCGCGCAGCGCCGCCACCGTCTCGCGCGGGGCAAAGGGGATGGAGCCGCCGGCCGCCGTGGGCACCAGCGTGCCGTCGTCCTCCACGTGGTCCGCCGCGGCCCCGCGCGCGCGGTAGGTCCAGAAGGTCCGCTCCCGCCCGTCGATCACCACGGTGGTGTCGACGGGCCCGTCCGCCGCGGTCAGGCCCCACAGGTCGGGCCCGTAGTCCTTCCACCCCATCGGGTTGCGGATGGCGTACGCGCGCTGCGCCAGCGTGGCCCGCCGCGAGTTCTCGAAGTAGTCGATGCCCTTCCCGCGCATGTAGGCGTCCCGGATGCCGCGGAAGTCGATCCAGGCGTGCGAGTACTGGTGCCCGAACAGCGGGGGAAAGTTGACCTGCGGCAGCCCCTCGAAGTCCAGCCAGACGTAGGTGGAGGTGTACGCCTCCCACGCCCCCGCGGGCGCCGGGTGCGTGGGGCTGCCCAGGGCCAGCAGGTACAGGAACATGGCCTCGCTGTACCCCCGGTAGTCGTGGGGAATGAAGCCGCGCTCCGGGTGCCAGCCCATGGAGATGCGCGGCGGCCGCGGCGTGGCGGCCCAGTCCCACTCCACGCGCCGGTACAGCGAGTCCGCCAGCGCGCGGATCTCCGCCTCGCGCGGGTCCGCGCGGTCGAAGTACGCGGCGGCGGAGAGCACGCCGAGCATCAGCAGCCCGGTGTCGATGGTCGAGAGCTCCACCTGCTGGAAGCGCTCGCCCGTCTGCATGTCCAGGAAGTGGTAGAAGAAGCCCTTGTAGCCCGTGGTGCCCCTGGGCTCCGGCCCCTGCGGCGCGTTCCAGAAGAAGCGCAGCGTGGTCAGCGTGCGGTCCGCCGCCTGGCCGCGCGTCACCCAGCCGCGCTCCACGCCGACCGCGTAGGAGGTGAGCCCGAAGCCCACCGCGGCCACGCTGGAGAACGACGGCGTGGGCCAGCGGTCCGGCACCAGCCCGTTGCGGGGATTCGTCGTGTCCCAGAACCAGCGGAAGGTGCGCTCCTGCAGCGTGTCCAGGAACGCCACGTCCCCCGCGGGCAGCGGCCCCCCGCCCGGGGGCGCGGACGGCCCGCCGCACGCGCCCAGCAGCATCGCCCCCGCCACGACGGCCATCCACCGGCTGGCACCCCTCATCCCCCGCCTCCTCGGTTCACGCGGCCCCTGCCCCGCGCCGGCCGCCGCCGGGACGGCGGGCGGCGGCACCCGCGCCGCCCCCCGCATCGCCCCGGAGACGCCGGCGCCCCGTCAACGCGCGTTGTACTCCAGGCCGATCTGCAGCCGCCGCGGGTCGCTGCCGATGCCGTTGGGCTGGCCAAAGAAGCGGTCCAGGCGGTTGAAGGTGTTGTAGCCGCCGTAGTTGTTGTAGTTGAAGGCGTTGAACAGCTCCGCGGACACGCCCAGCGTGGCGCCGCGCACGTTCACGAACTCCTTGCGCAGCCGCAGGTCCACGGTGCGGTAGGCAAAGACGTTGGGGAAGATGAAGTCGCGGCCCGGCTGCTCGAAGCCGCCCGGCTCGAAGCAGGTGCTGGCGCGGTGGCAGTCGGCGCGGCCGCCCACGTCGAAGCGCGCGCCGCTGCCCAGGTTGACCAGCCCGCTGAACTGCACGCCCCACAGGTAGGGCAGGTCCACCAGCCAGTGGCCCACGATGCGCACGCGCTCGTCGTTGCGCACCTGGCGCGGGTAGTCGATGGGGTTGGGAAAGCTGAACTGGTCGTTGAAGCCCTGCGACTCGCGGTTGGCGATGGTGACGGCCACGCCCGCGCCCCACCCGCTGCGCCCCGGCCCGCGGCCCTGGTAGGGGCGGTCCAGCTTGAGCTGCAGCGCGTCGTACCACGTCTTCCCGGTGTCGTCCGCCAGCAGGATGTTGCCCCACCCCGGGATGGTGTTGTGCACGAAGCACCCCGGCACCGAGAACGAGCGCGCCGGGCAGGTGAAGTTCTCGTTGGCCCAGTAGAAGGTGATGACGCCCGTGCTGCGCACCCCCGTGTACGCGGCGGAGGCCTCGAAGCCGCCGAAGGCGTGGCGGATGCCCAGGTTGAAGTGCTGCGCGCGCGGCGGCTTGAGGTCGTTGGGCAGCAGCTTGACCTCCGGCGTGTTGAACCGGTTGTCGCCGATCACGTCCAGGATGGACCGCGGGTCGGTGACGAAGCGGTCCTCGAAGGGCACCACGTTGCCCCCGCCCGTGGACCCGCGCGGCGCAAAGTACAGCGTGTACGCCGGGTGCTGGAGCGCGAAGCTCTCCTCGAGCGCCAGGTCGAAGACCATGCGGTCGTAGAACAGGCCCCAGCCGCCGAAGACCGACAGGCTGTTGTCCTCGTCCAGCGCCAGGGCAAAGCCCAGCCGCGGCTGGAAGGCGCCCAGGAAGGGGGAGCGGTCGTTGCCGTCCGTGAAGTAGCGGTCGGTGACGGGGATGAACAGCCGATCCGCGTACTTGACCAGCGAGTCGCGCACCGCCGGCGGCGTCACGTGGTCGTAGTTCATCATGTGCGTCTCGTAGTCCCAGCGGATGCCCAGGTTCAGCACCAGGCGCTCGGTGGGGCTCCAGTCGTCCTGCAGGTACAGCCCGATCTGCGTGTTGCGCGCGCCGAAGTCCGGGTCGCCCGTCTGGAACTCCACGCGGTGCGGGATCTCGAAGTTGTTGAACCACGGCTCGTAGATGAAGCGCGGGTTCTCCGAGTTGCGCTTCTCGATGTCGTAGTTCAGGAAGTCGACGTTGACGCCGCCCTTGACCACGTGCTCGCCGCCCGCGCGCAGGCCGCTCCAGGTCAGGTCGTTGCGCAGCGACAGGCGGTCCTGCCCGAACTTCTGCTCGCTGCGGAAGCTGCCGATCTCCGCGCAGCAGCCGAAGCCGTAGAAGCGGTTGACCAGCCCCGGCGTGTTGGGCTCCGGGTTGTACTGGTAGTGCTGGAAGCTGGCCGTGGCCTCGTTCAGCAGGCTGCCCCGCGTCCAGTTGTGCTTGAGGATGGCCGTGTTCACGTCGTTGTGGAACCGCGTGGCCGTCTGGAACGAGGTCAGGTTGCCGAAGTCGCGGATGTCGTTCTCGTGGCGGTGGTGGTAGCTCAGCTCGAAGAAGTTGGACGGGCTGCGCTCCCAGGTCAGCTTGCCGAACAGCAGCGTGGCGCGGAACGGCTCGTCGAACTCGCCGTTGTACTGCGCGAAGTTGATGCTGTCGAGCGCGGGGTATCCGGCGGGCGGCACGATGTTGACCCGCCGCCCGCGGTTCTGGTCGTTGCGCTCGAACGAGCCGAAGAAGAACAGCCGGTCGCGGATGATCGGCCCGCCCGCGTTGGCGCCGAACTGGTAGCGCTTGAAGTCCGGCCGGCTGAAGGCGCGGGGATTCGTCGACCGCGACGCGCGCTGGATGCTGTCCAGGGCGATGAGCCCCTCGTGCTGGTAGTTCAGGAAGCCGCTGCTCTCCCACTCGTTGCTGCCGGAGCGCGTCGTGGCGGTGATGATGGCGCTGGACGCCTTCTGGTACTCCGCCTTGAAGTTCTGGGTGATGACGCGGAACTCGCGGATGGCGTTGCGGGGGAACGGGTTGCCGCGGCTGGCGTCCTGCCCGGCCACGCCGCCCTGCAGGATGTCGTTCTTGTAGCTGGCCCCGTCGATGAAGACGTTGACCTGCTCCGCCCCCTGCGCGCCCGCGCTGAAGGTCTTGCGCGTGGCGTCCAGGCGGTCGCCCTGGAGCTGCGTGCCCGGCGCCAGGATGGCCAGGCTCAGGAAGTTGCGGTCCGCCGTGGGCAGGTTCTCCACCTGCTGCCGCGTCACGTTGGTGGCCACCTCGCTGGTGCGCGTCTCCGCCGCGGCGGGCGTGGCGGCCACGGTGATGGCCTCCAGCGCCAGCGCCTGCGTGGCCAGGGTGAAGTTGGCGTCCAGCGTCTGCCCGACCAGCAGCTGCACGGCGCGCCGCTGCTCGCCCTGGCCCAGCGCGCGCACGTGCAGCTCGTACGCGCCGGGGCGCAGGCCGGGCAGCAGGTAGAAGCCGTTGGCGGTGGTCACCACCGAGCGCTGCTGGTTGGTCTCCGCGTTGCGCGCGGTCACGGTGGCGCCCGCCACCTCGCCGCCCTCCGCGTTGCGCACGTAGCCGCGCAGCGTGCCGGTGGTGGTCTGCGCGCCGGCGGGGGCCGCCAGGCACGCGCAGACCAGCAGCGCCGCGACCGCACTGACCAGGCGATGTCCTCTCATGTTCTGCTCCGGGGTGGTGGGGCTCCGGCTCAGGCCGGAACGGGGAATCGGGGCTCCTGCACGGTCTCTCCGGCGCCGCAGCTGCGGCGGATCACCAGCCGCGTGGGCACCAGCTCCTGGCGCGGCGGCGCGCGCGGGTCCGCCAGCGCGTCGCACAGCATCTCCACCGCCCGCGCGCCCAGGCGGTGCACGTCCACGTGGACGGAGGTCAGCGGCGGGCTCAGGTAGCGCGCCATGGGGATGTCGTCGAACCCCGCGACGGCCACGTCCTCCGGCACGCGCAGCCCCTGGCCGCGCAGCGCGCTCATCGCCCCCACCGCCATGGAGTCGTTGGCGCAGAAGACGGCGGTCGGCGGCTCGGGGAGCCGCGCCAGGCGCAGCGCCGCGTCCCATCCCCCCGCCTCCGTGAAGTCGCCGGGCGCCTCCCAGCGCCCGTCCGCGCCGGGCAGACCCGCCTCGTCCAGCGCCGCGTGGTAGCCGCGCCGCCGCTCGCGCGCGTCGAAGTTGTCCTGGCCGCCGCGGATCATGCCGATGCGTGTATGGCCCAGGGACACCAGGTGGCGCACCATGGCCAGCGCGCCCGCGTGGTTGTCGATGCCGATGGCCGGGTAGTCCGCCCCCGCCGCGTCGCAGTTGAGCAGGACCACGGGCAGCTCCGGCGGCAGGCAGGCCGCCAGCGAGCGCACGCCCACGTGGGGCGACATGACCACGAGCCCGTCCACCCGGCCGCGCATGGCCGCCAGGGCGAACTCGATCTCGCAGTGGTCGTCGTGGCTGCTGGAAAGGAGCAGGTGGTAGCCGCGGCTGCGGGCCAGCGGGTCCATGCCGCGGATGACCTCGGAGAAGAACTCGCCGAACAGGTCGGGCAGCACCACGCCGAAGGTGGCGGTGCGGCGGGTGATGAGGCTGCGGGCGGTGCTGTTGGGGGTGTAGCGCAGCTCGGCGGCGGCGGATTCCACGCGCGCACGGGTGTCGTCGCGCACCTGGCCGCTGTGGTTCAGCACGCGCGACACGGTGGCCACGGACACCCCCGCGCGCCGCGCGACGTCCCGGATGGTGGCGCTCACCGTCGCATCCGCCATGGGCCTCCGGCTGAAAACGTTTTCATGAAAACGTTTCCAGAATTACCGCCCGTCCTCCCCGCCGTCAAGAGTTTTGGTTCGGAGGGTGCCCGCGACGACCGCATCGTGCGCAGCAGCGGCCGGCGCAAAGTCGGCAGGCCCCGACGCAAGGCGACCCGGCGAATGAATTCGCGGCTATGAAAACGTGATGTCCGCCTGCGCGGACGGGTGTGGTGCGGGCACTGGCACCATCGCGTGCGGCGGGGATCGAGCCGGGTTGGCCCGGCGCAGGAGCACGCGATCGACGAAGAAGCCCCTCCCCCGAAGTTGGGGAAGGGGCGGCGAGGAACGAGCGGGGAGGGGGCCTCCGCCCACGCGAGGCACCCCGCATCACACACGTGAATCCGCGTGCAACTCCGCCATACGCGCGGATACCCGCCGTGCAGGGATTTCGTCCGCAGGGACCGGCACCATCGCGCGCGGTGGTCGTCGGCCAGCGGTTGAAACCGCGCCTGAGACAACACGAAGTCCGCCTGCGCGGACTGAACGGAGCCGCCGGTGCGTGTAGCCGATCCCGACGCATTTCCATGTGAGAGACGCCCCGCCGGGGCGTCTCTACGGGGGCCGCAGGCGCACCGCAGGCCGCCGCGCACGAGAAAGCCCCTCCCCCGAAGTTGGGGGAGGGGCAGCGAGGAACGAGCGGAGAGGGGGCCTCTGCCCACGGGAGGCAGCTGGCCGGGCGCACCAGCCGCACGCGTAAGGTGAGGGGCCAAGCCGAAACACCGGCGGTGGCGCCGCGCGCAGACGCCCCTCCCCCGAAGTTGGGGGAGGGGCAGCGAGGAACGAGCGGGGAGGGGGCCTCCGCCCACGCGAGGCACCCCGCACCGTGCACGGGAACCCGCGTGCAGCAACCCTCCCCCAGACTTGGGGGAGGGTGCGAGCCTAAGCGAGCGGGTGGGGGCGCCGCCCCCGCGCCGAATTCAGCTCACGTGCGCCAGGTTGAGCTCGCTCACGGGTCCCCCTCCCCCTCCGGGTCCGGCGCGCGCTCGAAGCCGCCCACGTCCTGCACCTCTACGCGCATCGCCCGGCCGGTGGGGGAGATGGTGAAGGCCAGGAAGCTGGTGCCCAGCGACGGATCCGCCCAGCGGGCGCGGAAGGTGTCGTACGCCCAGTGCTCCAGCGTGCCCGTGAACAGCGGGCTGAAGGCGGCCATCAGCTTGCCGTCCTCGATGCGGATCGTGAAGGTGCCGAACAGGCTGTCCGGGTCCGTGTAGCGCCCGGCGTACGCCTCCAGCGGCAGGCTGGGCCGCGTGTCCGCCGGGCGCGCGGCCTCCATCTGCTCCCGCTCGCGCCGCTGCGCCTCCTCGCGCCCCGGCGGGTGGTAGAGCGCGCGCAGCTCCGTGCTCCAGTCGCGCGGCGGCGCGCCGGTGTACGCGTCCACCACGCGGTACATCAGCGCGTGGCGCAGCTCCGCGTGGTCCAGGTTGGCGAACACCACGAACCCCAGCCGCTCCTCCGGCACCAGCGCCACCAGCGCCGTCATCCCGTCGATGCTGCCCGTGTGCATGGCCAGCTTGCGCCCGCGGTAGTCCTGCATGAACCACCCGAGGCCGTACGCGCGGAAGTTGGGCTTCGCCAGGCGTGCGGCCGGGTAGTACGCCTGCGCGGGGATGATGAACTGCGGGGTGAGCAGCTCGCGGTGAACACTGTCGCTCAGCAGGCGGCGGCCGCCGACCCGCGCGCTGTCCAGGTGAAAGCGGATCCAGCGCACCATGTCGTGCACCGACGTGTTCATCGACCCTGCCGGGGCGATGTTGTCGAAGTCGCGGTACGCGATGGGGCGGATGGTGTCGTTCACCTCCAGGTGCGGCGTGGCCGTGTTGCCGCGCCGGTCCAGCCCCCGGTAGCCGGTCAGCGTCTCCCGCATCCCCAGCGGCTCCAGGATGCGCGTGCGCACGAAGTCGTGCCACGACGTGCCCGACGCCGCCTCCACCACCAGCCCCGCCAGCAGGTACGCGTTGTTGTTGTAGCGGTACTGCGTGCGCACCGGCGCGAACGGCCGCACCCAGCGCAGGCGGTGCAGGATGTCCGCGCTGCTGTTGGGCGACGCGTACCAGAGGAAGTCCTCCGTGGGCAGCCCGGTGCGGTGCGTCAGCAGGTCGCGGACGGTGATCTCGCCCGTCAGGTGCGGGTCGGCGGTCCGGAACGAGGGCAGGTGCCGGACGACGGGATCGTCCCAGCGCACCCTGCCCTCGTCCACCAGCATGCCCAGCGCGGCGGCGGTGAAGGCCTTGGTGGTGGACGCGGCGCTGAAGCTGGTGTGCGTGTCCACCGCCTCGCCCGTGCCCAGCGTGCGCACGCCGAAGCCGCGCATGAAGACGACCGAATCGTCCTTGACCACCGCCAGCGCCAGCCCCGGCACCTCCCAGTCCTTCATCGCCTGCGTGACGTACGCGTCCAGCCCGCGCAGGGGGTCGCCCCGCTGCGCGGCCGCGGGGGACGCGAGCGCTGCCAGCCCCAGCGCGAGGGCCGCGGCGCGCATCGGAGTGCCCCTCATCGCCACCCCGTCCAGCCGGGGCCGCGCACCACCCGCCCGGGCGTGGCCCCCGTGTGCTCGCCATCGCGCAGCACCTGCGTGCCGTTGACCCATACGTGCCTGACTCCCGTGGAATACTGGTGGGGCTTCTCGAAGGTCGCGTGGTCCTGCACCGCCGCCGGGTCGAAGACCACGACGTCCGCGTGGTAGCCCGGCGCCAGCCGCCCGCGGCGCCGGATGCGCAGGTTCTCCGCGGGGAGGCTGGTCAGGCGGCGAACGGCTTCCTGCAGCGGCACCAGCTTCTCGTCGCGGACGTATCGCCCCAGCAGGCGGGCGACGTTGCCGTAGGCGCGGGGATGCGTGCTGCTCTGGAGGAACACGCCCTCCGGCGCCGGCGCCTCCGCGTCGCTGCCGAAGCTCATCCAGGGGAACTGGACCTGGCGGCGCACGTTGTCCTCCGACATCAGGAAGTACACGGTGCCCACGCGGCTGCCGTCCGCGATCACCAGGTCCATCGCCGTCTCCTCGGGCGACTTGCCCCGCATGCGCGCCACCTCCGCCAGCGTCCTGCCCGTCAGCGGCTTGAGCGAGTCCGCCTTGAACGCCACCAGCAGCAGCCGGTCCGCGGAGCCGGCGGCCAGGTACAGGTTCTCCCAGTCGCCGGGCGTGCGCATCTCCCGCGCGACGCGCTCGCGGACGGCGGGGTCGCGCAGGCGGGCGGCCCAGGCGTCGTAGCCGCCTTCCTGCACCCATGGCGGCATGGCGGCGTCCAGCCCCGTCGCGCCCGCCGTGTAGGTGTACATGTTGGTGGTGATGCGCAGCCCCGCCGCGCGGGCCGCCTCGATGCGGGCCACCACGCTGTCCAGCTTGCCCCAGTTGGCCTGCCCCGCCGCCTTGAGGTGGTAGATCTCCGCGGGCACCCCCGCGTCGCGCGCGATGGAGATCAACTCGTCCACCGCCTCCAGCAGCCGGTTGCCCTCGCTGCGCATGTGGCTGATGTACATCCCCCCGAGCTCGCCGGCGGCGCGGGAGAGCGCCACCAGCTCGTCCGTCTTCGCGTACGCGGCGGGAGCATAGATCAGCGACGAGCCCACGCCCAGCGCGCCCTCGCGCATCCCCTGGCGCACCAGCTCCTGCATGCGCGCCAGCTCCTGCGCCGTGGGCGCGCGGTCGGCGTAGCCCAGCTCGTGGATGCGCACCGTCGTCGCGCCGACGAACGACGCGACGTTGGGCGACACGCCGCGCCGCTCCAGGTGCTCCAGGTACTGGCCGAGCGTGGTCCAGGGGACGTCGAACTTGATGTCCGCCTGCTGCTGCACCATCTCGCGCTTCATGGCGTCGTTGAGCGGGCCCATGGACCAGCCCTCGCCGAACACCTCCAGCGTCACGCCCTGGCGGATGTCGCTCTGGGCGCGGCCGTCCTCGATCAGCGACTCCGTGGCCCAGCTCAGCATGTTGATGAAGCCCGGCGCCACTGCCATCCCCCGCGCGTCCACCTCGGTGCGCCCGCGGGCACTCCCCACGTTGCCCACCGCCACCACGGAATCGCCGGCGATGGCCACGTCGCCCACGTACGGCGCGCCGCCGCCGCCGTCGTAGATGATGCCGCCGCGGATGACGAGGTCGTGCACGACGGGCGCGGCCTCGGTACCCCGGTCCGTGCGCGTCGCGGGCGCACAGGCCGCGAGCAGCGCCGACAGCGCGATCAGGAGATGGGTGATTCGTCTCACGTGCAGTCGGGGCTCAGGGGATGTACGCCGCGGGCGATTCGCACTTTCGCACTTTCGCACTTTCGCACTCACGCACTCACGCACTCACGCACTTCGCACTTCGGTCACGGCATCCGCAGCTCCTCGTACGGATCCCGCGCCTGGACATCGAGGGTGACGCGGGAGGGAACCGGCTTCCCGTCCTGCTGCCCGGGCGTGAAGCGGATCGCGCGGAAGAAGCGGGTGGCGGCGGCGTCCAAGTCCCGGTTCATCGAGATGACAACCACCGAGTCGACCACGCCCTCCGCGCTGATGTCCAGGTACCCCGTCAGGTCCCCCACCGGCAGGTTCCGCAGCGGCAGGTTCCGCAGCGGCTCCACGGGGATCTCGCGCGCGAGCGCGGCGGCCACGGCGGCGGAGTCCGCGGGCAGGGGCGGCACATCCAGCCACGGCGCGTCGTAATAGACCGGGCCGGCGAACTGGCGCAGCACGCGCGGCTGCGCAGCGGCGGGGGGCGCCGGGCGGGTGACGCAGGACAGCTCGCCCAGCGCGTCGGAAAGCCCGCGCAGGTCGAAGTACCAGTCCCGCTGCCCGCGCTCTCCTTCCAGCCGCACCACCAGCCGCTCCGCCCCCCGCGCCCGCCGGGTGAACGCCGCCTGCAGCGAATCGGGGATGTCCACGTAGCGCGGCGGCTTGTCGATCACCATCCACACGTCCGGGCCGCCGTACACGCGCATGGGCCGGCCCGGCTCCAGCGGCAGCGTGTCCGGGGCCGTGACGCCGAACCGCCAGATCACGCGGCTCCACCCGGCCACCGGCGCGGGAAAGTAGAGCCCCACCGTCACGCGCGGCCCCTCGCACTCCCAGTCCACCTCCAAGCCCGTCAGCAGCGGGACGCCGTCCTCCGACGACACCATCACCGAGCTGTGGTCGGTGTCGTCGATGGGGTCCGCGTGCCGGATCAGCGTGATGCTGGGCGTGATGGTCTCGAAATTCTGGGCGGCGAGCGCGCAGGGCAGCAGCAGCGCGGCGAGCGCGAGTGGGATGGAGCGCATGCGATGAAAGGCGGGAGGGCCGGGCGATGGGACCCCGCAGTCTACCCGCCGCCCCGCGCACCGGCAACCCGCCTGTGCACGCGCCGCCGCGGGCGATATTCTGCGGGCGATGCGAGGGTTTCAATCCGAACGATTACAGGGGGGAAGCCATGGATGCCGTCGTCGTGGGTGCGGGCGTCGTGGGGCTATCGACCGCCATCCGGCTGCAGGAGGCGGGGTGGAAGGTGCGCGTCTGGACGGCGCATCACCCGCTCCGGACCGTCTCCGCAGTCGCGGCGGCCATCTGGTACCCGTACCGGGCCAGGCCGCCGAAGCGCGTCTACGGCTGGGCGTGCAGGACGTACGACGCTTTCCGCGAGCTGGAGAAGGAGGATCCGCGCAACGGCGTGCGGATGGTGGCGGGCGTGGAATACTGGCGGAACGCCAAGCCGAAGATGTGGCATGACAAGCAGCTGCGCGAGGCGGCACAGTGCCAGGAACTCCCATGCGACCGCGAGGGCTTCGCGGGCAGGCACCGGTTCACCGCTCCCGTGGCCGAGATGCCTGTGTATCTGTCCTGGCTGATGCGGCGCGTGGCCGACGCGGGCGGGGTCATCGAGTCGCGGCGCATCACGGCGCTGGCCGATGTGAGGCTGAAGGGCAAGACACGGCCGCTGGTGGTGAACTGCACCGGCCTCGGCGCGTTGCAGGTCATGCTGGACCGGGACATGTACCCCATCCGCGGACAGGTGGTGATCGTGGAGAACCCGGGCCTGACGGAGTGGGTCGCCGCGGTCGATGAAGAAACCGCCACCTACGTCATCCCGCGCAGCCGTGACTGCGTGCTCGGCGGAACCTCGCAGAAATACGACTGGAACCTGGAGCCCGACGCGGACTCCGCCCGCTCCATCCTGGAGCGCTGCATTGCCCTGGTGCCGGAGGTGGCCGGGGCGCGCGTCCTGGAGCAGCGGGTGGGGCTGCGTCCGGCCCGGAAGAAGGTCTGCCTGGAGGCGGACGAGACCCAGCGCGTGATCCACAACTACGGCCACGGCGGCGCGGGCATGACGCTGTCCTGGGGGTGCGCGGACGAGGTGGCGAAGATCGCGGAGAAGCTGCGCTGAGCCAGGAGCGGCGGATTACGATTCGATGAAGCACGGGCGGGCGAGGCATCCATGCAGGTGGACAGGAGCATCAATTGTATGCAATTTACCGTTGCCTTACCCGTTCACCCTGCTGGAGCCGATCCGAGCCATGCCATCCTTCCCCCGCCTTCTCGCCCGCCCGGGCGCGCTGCTGGCCGCTTTGCTGGCCGCCGGCGTGCTGGCCTCCTCTGCCGCCGCGCAGGACGTCCCCGTGCCGGACACCCCCGCCGGCCGCCGCCTGGCGCCCTTCCTGGAGACCGTCTTCCAGCGCGGGGACAGCGCGTCCGTGATCGCGTTCGTCAACGCGAACATGGACGCCGAGTACCGCGGCATGCCGGCCTCCGAGCACCTGGGCGTGTTCAGCTCCATCCGCGAGCAGCTCCGCGGCGGCCGCCTGGTGGCGGTGGAGGCCGCGTCTCCCACCCGGCTGCGCGCCATGCTGCAGCCCGTGAACGGCCCGCGCCTGCGCGTGGACCTGGCCGTGGAGGCCGCTCCGCCGCACCAGATCAACGCGCTGGGCGTAGGCCCGGAGCAGCCGGAGCGCGTGCCGGAGGCGTTCACCGCCGACCAGGTCCGCGAGGTGGTGGAGGGCACCGCCGGCGTGCTGGAGCGCTCCTACGTGGACGCGGACACCGGCGCCCTGATCGCCAAACACCTCCGCGATCGGCTGGCCGCCGGCGCGTACGCCTCCCTCACGCGTCCCGCGGACCTGGCGGACGCGGTCACCACCGACCTGCGCGCCATCAACGGCGACCGCCACCTGTCGCTCAGCCCGCGCCCCGGCGGGGGCGGCGGCGGTGGGGGCGGCGGCACGCCGAACGACGCCGAGAGGCGCGGCAACTACGGCTTCGCGCGGGTGGAGCGGCTCGAGGGGAACGTGGGCTACCTCAAGCTCACCGGCATCTCCGGCGCGGACCAGGCGCGCGAGGTGGCGGTCAACGCGCTGGAGTTCCTGCAGGGCACGGACGCCGTGATCCTGGACCTGCGCGGCGTTCCCGGCGGCAGCGGGCAGATGGCCAACTTCCTCATCAGCCACTTCACGCCGCCCAACCAGCCGTCGCTGCGCATCTACCGGCGCCAGGGCAACCGCACGGAGGAGCGCGCCACGCTGGCGGAGGTGCCGGGCCCGCGCCGGACGGAGGTGCCGCTGTACGTGCTGATCGACGGCGGGGCCGCCTCCGCCGCGGAAGACATCCCCTTCGTGCTCCAGAACCTGGGCCGCGCCACGCTGGTGGGCGAGCGCACCGCCGGCGCCGGCCACAACAACGCCTTCATCCCGGCCGGGCACGGCATGGCGGTCTCCGTCTCCGTCACCCGCGTCAGCGACCCGCGCACCGGCCGCGAGTGGGAGCAGGTGGGGGTGCAGCCGGACGTGCGGGCGCCTTCGCACCAGGCGCTCCAGGCGGCGCACGAGCACGCCCTGCGCGCGCTGGCCGCCGCGGAGCAGGACGCCGCGCGCAAGACGGTGCTGTCCGCCACGGCGGAGTACGTGGCGGCGAGCGCTGCGCCCGCGGCGGTGCCGGCGCAGCGGCTGGCCGCGGCGGCCGGGCGCTACACCGGCGGCCGGCTGGTGACGGTGGACGGCGGCCGCCTGTACTTCCAGCGCCAGGCGGACGCGCCGCGCCAGCTCCTGGTGCCGCTGGCCGACGGACGCTTCGCCATGGGCCCCGTCCTGCGCGTCACCTTCGCGGACGGGCGGATGGAGATCGGCGAGCCCGGCGGCCCGGCCCGCGTCTTCACCCGCGAGAACTGATCGTCCGGGGGATGAACGACGAGGGCGGACCGGCATCCCGGTCCGCTCTCGTTTCGCGTCGGTGCGATGCCGTTCAGACGATGCAGGCGTCGTCCGCGCACGCGCCGCCCGCCGCATCCCCCGCGGGCACGGCCGCCGTCTCCGCGGCCACGGCCTCCAGCGCCTGCAGGAAGGCGGACGCGGGCTGCGCGCCCTGCACGGCCCACCGCCCGTCGAACACGAACGTCGGCACGGCGGTGATGCCCATCGCCCGCGCCTCGCCGATCTCCCGCCGCACCTCCGTCAGCCCCTCGCCCGCGGCCAGCCGCCCGCGCACCCGCGCCGCGTCCATCCCGGCCTCCCCGGCAATGCGCGCCAGCACGTCCGGGTCGCCCACGTCCGCGCCGTTGGTGAAGTGCGCGCGGAACAGGCGCTCCGCCACGTCGCGCTGCACCTCCGCGCCGTGCTCCGCCTCCGCCATCGCCAGCAGCCGGTGCGCGGCCAGCGTGTTGGCGGACAGCATGCGGTCGAAGTCCATCACCAGCCCCTCGGCCTTCGCGGCGTCGGCCGCATTCCGCACCATCGCCTCCACGCTGCCGCCATACCGCTGCGCCAGCCGCTGCTTCGTCGGCATCGGCTCCGCGGGCGCGCCCGGGTCCAGCTGGTACGGGCGATACACGACCTCGACCTGGCCGGCGCCCGGGAACGCCGCCAGCGCCCGCTCGAAGCGCCGCTTGCCGATATAGCACCACGGACACACCACGTCCGACCAGATCTCTACCTTCATCCCCGTCTCCCTCCGCCGCGGCCGACGCGCCGCGCAAGTGCAAGCCTTCCAAGCACATCCAACGCAAACCGCCCCCGGATGCGTCCGGAGGCGGTCCATACACGCGATGCCTGGCCGCGTTCGGCCGCAACGGCCTAGAACGGCAGGTCGTCGTCGTCCTCGAAGGGCGGGGCCTGGAAGTCGTCGTAGTCGCCGCCGCGGCCGCCGCCTCCACCACCGCCGCCCGCCGGGCGTCCGCCGCCCCCACCGCCGCCGCCGGACCGGCCGCCACCACCGCCGCCGTAGCCCCCTCCCCCGCCACCGCCGCGGCTGTAGCCGCCGCCATCCCCGCCGCCGCCCTCACGGCCGCCGCCCAGCATGATGAGCTCGCGGGCGCGGATCTCGGTGGAGTACTTGGTGACGCCGTCCTTGTCCTCGTACTGGCGGTACTCGATCTCGCCCTCCACGTAGACCTTGTCGCCCTTCTTGAGGAAGCGCTCGGCCACGTCCGCCAGCTTCTGCCCGCGCTCGTTGTCCCACGCCACGACGCGGTGCCACTCCGTCTTTTCCTGCTGCTGGCCGTCGCGCCCCTGCCAGCGGCGGCTGGTGGCCAGGGAGAACTGGGCCACGCGCGCGCCGCTGGGAATGGTGCGGACCTCCGGGTCCGAGCCCAGGTTCCCGATCAGCATGACCTTGTTCAGGCTGCGAGACACGACTTCCTCCTTTGGGGATGCTCCACGTGTGAACGGAGTGGACAGCGGGACGGGCTACGATAGGCGGGCCGCGGCCGAACTGTCAAGACATTTCTCTAACGCGGAGTCGCATTACAATCGCGTCCTCCTTGGGATGCGAGTAGTACGAACGCCTCCGCCCCACGGGAATGAACCCGCGCTGGCGGTAAATGGATTGCGCTGACCCATTCGACTCGCGCACTTCCAGGTAGCATTCGTACGCACCGCGCTCCTTTACGCGCTCCACGACGGCGTCGACCAGCGCGCCGCCCACGCCGGCGCCCCGGGCATCGGGGTCCACCGCCACGTTGCCCAGCTCGGACTGGTCGATCACGGTCCAGCAGGCTGCGTATCCCACCACGCGCCCGTCCAGCTCCGCCACCAGCACGTCCGTGTCCGTGCGCTTCATGAGGCCGCGGAAGGTAGCGTCCTTCCACGGCGTTGAGAAGCACCGCGCCTCGATCTCCACCACGCGGGGGATGTCGTCCTCGCGGATGGGGCGGATGCGCCAGCGGGGCCAGCCGGCCAGCCGCGCCACGTGCTCCAGCGACGCCGCCATCACCCCGTGCCTCCCACGGCGGCGATGCGCTCCGCCCCCGCCGCGCGCACGTACTCCGGCTCCCACGCGGCCGCGTCCGCCACCCGCCCCGGCGCCGCGCCCGCCAGCCAGAGCAGCCCCGCCGCCAGCGACCCGCCCCCGCCCGCCACCGCGTCCGCGCCGAACGCCGCCGCCAGCGCCTCGCGGTGCAGCTCCGCCCCCTCGCCCGCGAAGAGGACCGGCCCGCCGCCCAGCGCCTCCGCCAGCGCGTCCAGCCGCAGCGCGCGCACCGGCATCACCTCGTCCACGCCGTCCGGACGGAAGCGCCAGCAGCCGGCGTAGACCTCGCGGTTGCGCGCGTCGAACAGCGCGCACACCGGCCGCGGCTGCGCGCGGTGCAGCGCCGCGGCGGCCAGCAGGCCGGAGTACGCGTAGAGCGGCACGCCCAGCGCGCGCGCCACGCCCTTGGCCGTCGCCGCCGCGATGCGCAGCCCGGTGAAGGAGCCCGGCCCGCCGCCGACGACGACGGCGCGCAGGTCCCCCGGCGCCAGCCCCGCGGCGCGCACCGCCCGGTCCACCGCCGGCAGCAGCGCGGACGAGGCGTTGGCGCTGGCCTGCACCGTCTCCTCCGCCAGGACACGCCCGCCCGCGCCCACGGCGACGTACGCCGCGCGCGTGGAGCTGTCCAGGGCCAGCACCGGCCCCTCCGGCGCGCCGCCCATCACCCGCCGGCTCCGGGGAACGGCGGCAGCGGCGGGGGATGCCCGACGGGGCGCAGCTCCACGCGGCGCGCCATGGGGTCGCCGCCCTCCTCCAGCAGCACGTCCCAGCGGTCGCGCGGCAGCAGCGCCTCCGCGCGCTGCGGCCACTCGATCAGCACCAGGTCGCCGGGCGCGCCCAGCTCCGCCCACCCCAGCTCCCACACCTCGTCCGGCCGCTCCAGGCGGTACAGGTCCAGGTGCTGCACCTGCACCCCGCGCGGCGTGTCGTAGCGGAACAGCAGGTTGAAGGTGGGCGAGGGCACGTCGCCCTCCACGCCCGCCCCGTGCGCGATGGCGCGGGCCAGCGTGCTCTTGCCCGCGCCCAGGTCGCCGCGCAGCGCCAGCACCAGCGGCGTGCGCGCCTCCGCGCCCACGCGCCGGCCCCACGCCGCCAGCTCGTCCTCCGCCAGCACCGCGTGCATCACCCCCCGCGCAGCGCGGACACGGAGCGCCGCTGCGGCCCCGGCCTGGCGCCGTCCATCTCCGCCTTGAGGTCCAGGTACTGGTCGCGCAGCAGCGCCGCGCGCTCGAAGTCGAGCTGGGCCGCCGCGTTGCGCATCTCCTGCTCGATCTCCCTGAGCAGCTCCTCCGCGCTCTTCTTGCCCACCTTGCGCTCGGAGAAGCGGGCGGACTCGCGCGGCTCCGGCTGCACCTTGGGCGTGCGCGCGTCCGCCACCCGCGTGGAGCGCTCGATCTCCTCCACGGACTTGAACACCGTCTGCGGGATGATGCCGTGCTCGCGGTTGTACGCCTCCTGCAGCTCGCGGCGGCGGTTGGTCTCGTCGATCATCCGCCGCATGGACCCGGTCACCGTGTCCGCGTACAGGATGGCCGTGCCCTGCGCGTTGCGCGCCGCGCGGCCCACCGTCTGGATCAGCGAGCTGCTGGAGCGCAGGAAGCCCTCCTTGTCCGCGTCCAGGATGGCCACCAGCGACACCTCCGGCAGGTCCAGCCCCTCGCGCAGCAGGTTGATGCCCACCAGCACGTCGAACTTGCCCAGCCGCAGGTCGCGCAGGATCTCCACCCGCTCCAGCGCCTCGATGTCGCTGTGCAGGTAGCGGACGCGCACGCCGTTCTGCTGCAGGAAGTCCGTCAGGTCCTCCGACATGCGCTTGGTCAGCGTGGTCACCAGTACCCGCTCGCCGCGCGCCTCGCGGACGCGGATCTCGTGCAGCAGGTCGTCCACCTGCCCCTTGACCGGCCGCACCACCACCTCCGGGTCCAGCAGGCCGGTGGGGCGGATGATCTGCTCCACCACCACGCCGCCGCTCTTCGACATCTCGTACTCCGTGGGCGTGGCGGAGACGAACACGGCCCTGGGCACCAGCTCCTCCCACTCGGGGAACTTGAGCGGCCGGTTGTCCAGCGCCGACGGCAGGCGAAAGCCGTGCTCCACCAGCGTCAGCTTGCGCGCGCGGTCGCCGTTGTACATCCCCCCGATCTGCGGGACCGTCACGTGGCTCTCGTCCACGACGACCAGGAAGTCCTCGGGAAAGTAGTCGAACAGGCACGCCGGCCGCTCGCCCTCCGCGCGGCCGGCCAGGTGGCGCGAGTAGTTCTCGATGCCGGAGCAGGTGCCGATCTCCAGCATCATCTCGATGTCGAAGTTGGTGCGGCTCTCCAGGCGCTGCGCCTCCAGCAGCTTGCCCGCGCCCAGCAGCTCCTTGAGCCGCTCGTCCAGCTCCGCGCGGATGCGGTGCACCGCCCGCTCGATGGTGGGCTTCTGCGTCACGAAGTGCGTGGCCGGGTAGATGGCCGCGCGCGGGAGTTGCGCGATGGTGTCGCCGGTCAGCGGGTCGAAGCGGGAGATGCGCTCGATCTCGTCGCCCCACAGCTCGATGCGCACCCCCTGCTCCTCGTACGCAGGGTAGATCTCCACCGTGTCGCCGCGCACGCGGAAGCTGCCGCGCTCGAAGGCCGCGTCGTTGCGCTTGTACTGGACGTTGACCAGCCCCTCCAGGATCTTCTTGCGCGTGATCTGCTGGCCCTGCTGCAGCACCAGCAGCATGGCGCGGTACTCCTGCGGGTCGCCCAGGCCGTAGATGCAGGAGACGGAGGAGACGATGATGACGTCGTCGCGCTCCATCAGCGAGCTGGTGGCGCGCAGGCGCAGCCGCTCGATGTCCTCGTTGATGGAGCTGTCCTTCTCGATGTACGTGTCCGTGGAGGGGACGTACGCCTCGGGCTGGTAGTAGTCGTAGTAGCTGATGAAGTACTCGACGGCGTTCTTCGGGAAGAAGTTCTTCAGCTCGCCGTAGAGCTGCGCCGCCAGGGTCTTGTTGTGGCTCATCACCAGCGCGGGCCGGCCGAGCTGCGCGATGACGTGCGCCATGGTGAACGTCTTGCCCGTCCCCGTGGCGCCCAACAGCGTCTGGTACTTGTCCCCGCGCGCCAGCCCCGCGGTCAGCTCCCTGATCGCGTTGGGCTGGTCTCCCCGCGGCTCGAACGGGCTTACGAGCTCGAACGGCATTTACCCTCGATTACTCCGACAAGAAAACTGCTTTTGCTCTGGGCGTGTCCCTCCGCTGCGCTCCGGGCCGGGCTGCGCGCGCCGTAGGGCACGATACGACTGTGCCCAACGGCGCCGAGCCCCCTCCGCGGCCGGGCACGATACCGCCGGTGCCCGCCCGCTCCGGGTTCTCGGCCCTCCGGGCGCGCATCCCTCACGCGACTGCCGCTCCCTGCGGTTCTCCCGCAGTTCTCTGCGTCCTCCGCGTCTCTGCGTGAGCTTCGCAGTTGCAGTTCAGCCGTCCGCCAGCTCGGCCGGGTCCACCTGCTCCCGGCGCTCCACGGAGACCACGCCCTTGACCTTGCGGATGGCGTTGATGACGCGGTTCAGGTGGGCCAGGTTCTCCACCTCCACCACGAACTCGCCGCGCATGCCCCGCTCGTCGGCCTTGATGTCCGCGCTCTTGATGTTGGTGTTGGTCAGCGAGATGCCGCTGGCGATGTCCGTCAGCAGCCCGCGCCGGTCCGTGCCCTCCATCACCAGCCGCACCAGGAAGCGGTCCGCGGCGTCGCCCTCCCAGGCGATCTCCACCCGCCGCTCCGGGTGCTCGCCCAGCTGCAGGATGTTGGGGCAGTCGATGCGGTGCACGCTCACCCCGCGGCCGCGCGTCACGTAGCCGATCACCTTGTCGCCCGGCACCGGCTGGCAGCACTGGGAGTAGCGCACCATCAGGTTGCTCATCCCCTGGATCTTGACCGCCTCCGGCTCGCGCCGCACGCGGCTGACCAGCCGCTCGAACGCGGAGGGCGGCTTGGGCTGCTCCTGCCCCAGCTCCGGCCACAGCGCCCGCATGACCGCGGAGGGCGCCACGTCGCCGCGGCCCAGCGCCGCGAAGAGCTGGTTGGCGTCGCCGTACCCCAGCGGCTTGCCCACCTCCGCGAAGCGCTCGTCCGTCACCTTCTCGCGCCGCGCCTTGCGGATCTCGCGCTCGATGAAGTCGCGCCCCAGCCCCACGGAGTCGCCGAACTCCTCGTCCTTGATCCACTGCCGGATCTTGTTGCGCGCGCGGGCGGTCTTCACGAACGCCAGCCAGTCGCGCGACGGGCGCTGCTTGGCGTCGGTGACGATCTCCACCGTGTCGCCGTTCTTGAGCTCGCGCGTGATGGGCGTGAAGCGGCCGTTGACGCGCGCGCCCGCGCAGTGCAGGCCCACCTCCGTGTGCACCGCGAACGCGAAGTCGATGGGCGTGGCGCCCTTGGGCAGCTGCTTCACGTCGCCCATGGGCGTGAAGACGAAGATCTCGTCCTGGAACAGGTCGATGCGGAGGAATTCCATGAACTCCTCCGGCTCGCGCGTCTCCTGCTGCCACTCCAGCACCTGGCGGAACCAGGTCAGCGTGTCGTCCACGTCGTCGCCGCGGCCGCCCTCCTTGTACTTCCAGTGCGCCGCGATGCCGTGCTCCGCCGTGCGGTGCATCTCGCGCGTGCGGATCTGGATCTCGTACAGCCGCCCACCCGGCCCGAAGATGGTGGTGTGCAGCGACTGGTACATGTTGCTCTTGGGCGTCGCGATGTAGTCGTGGAAGCGCTCCTGCAGCGGCGTCCAGCGGTTGTGGATCACGCCCAGCGCGTGGTAGCAGTCCGCGATGGTGTCCACGATCACGCGCACGGCCATGAGGTCGTAGATCTCCTCGTAGCTCTTCTCGCGCTGCACCATCTTGCGGTAGATGGACCACAGGTGCTTGGGGCGCCCCGCCACCTCGCACTCGATGCCCGACGCGCGCAGCTCCGCCTCCAGCGGCACGCGCAGGTTCTCGATCATCTCCTCCCGCTCGCGGCGCTTCTCCGCGATCTTGCCCGCCAGGTCGCGGTAGGCCTCCGGCTCCAGGTACTTGAAGCAGAGGTCCTCCAGCTCCCAGCGGATGGCCGCCACGCCCAGCCGGTGCGCCAGCGGGGCGTAGATCTCGCGCGTCTCCAGCGCGATGCGCTGCCGCTTCTCGTCGCGCAGGTGCTCCAGCGTCCGCATGTTGTGCAGGCGGTCCGCCAGCTTGATCAGGATGACCCGGGCGTCCTGCGCCATGGAGAGCAGCAGCTTGCGGAAGTTCTCCACCTGCTGCTCGGTGCTGGTGCGGAACTGCACCTTGGCGATCTTGGTCAGCCCGTCCACCACCGTGGCCACCTCGTCGCCGAACGCGTCGCGCACGTCCCCCAGCGTGGCCGGCGTGTCCTCCACCACGTCGTGGATCAGCCCGCCCGCGATGGTGGCGCTGTCCAGGTGCAGGTCCGCCAGGATCTTGGCCACCTCGATGCAGTGCACCACGTAGTCCTCGCCCGAGTGCCGCTTCTGGCCCGCGTGGGCCATGCTGCTGAACTCGTAGGCGCGGGTGATCAGCTCCAGGTCCAGCCGCGGCGCGAACGCCTCTACCGCCTCGAACAGGTCGGGCGGCAGGATGCCGCGCGCGTGGTCCAGCGCCTCTTCCACGGGCAGCACGGGGGCGTGGCTGGCCACGGCGCTACCTTCCTTTCCCCGGCGCCGAACGCCGCGCGGCCCGGGGGGCGGCGCGGCGGCGCGGGCAGGGCGGGAGGGCGAGATCGGGGCGCATGCGCCCAATCTAACGGCGGCGCCGCTTTGTACCACCCCCCGTCCACTGCTCGCTGGGCTCCGTCATGATGCCCGCCTCCACGAACGAGCAGTAGCGGCCCTCGCCGATGATGATGTGGTCGAACACCGCGATGCCCAGTAGCGCGCCCGCGTCGATGACGCGCCGGGTAACCGCGCGGTCCTCGGCGGACGGACTGGGCTCGCCGCTGGGGTGGTTGTGCACCAGCACGATGGCGTGCGCGCTCTCCGCCAGCGCCGGGCGGAACACCTCGCGCGGGTGCAGCAGGGTGGTGTCCAGCGTGCCCCGCGCGATGACCACGTCGGCCATGAGCTCGCTCTGGACGGAGAGCAGCAGGACGTGGAACTCCTCCTGGGGCAGGTCGCGCATGGAGAGCTGCATGCGCTCGAAGACGTCGCGGGCGGTCTCCAGGCGGTCGCGCTCCGGCCGGGCCTCGTGCACGGCGCGGCGGCCCAGCTCCAGCGCGGCCTTGATCTTGGCCGCCTTGGCGGGCCCGATGCCCGGCACCACGCACAGCGCCGCCGCCGGCGCGGCGGAGATGCGCCGCAGCGACTCCACGCCCGCGCCCGGGCTGAACGCGCGCAGCAGGTCCGCCGCCACGTCGAGCGCGCTGCGTCCGGGCCGCCCGTCGGCGGCCGGGATGCCCGTCTCGATGAGCACCGCCAGCAGCTCGCGCGGCGACAGCGCGCTGGAGCCCAGGTTGCGCAGCCGCTCGCGCGGCCGCTCGTGGCAGGGCCATTCCTTGATCGTGAGCGTGCCGGTGCCCGAATGCACCTGCAGGTCGCGGAACAGCGGCAGCACGGGCGTGCCCCCCTCCCGCCGCCTCCGGAACGTCACCGTTGCCCGCTCGATCGCCCGTGCCGCCATCGCCCCCTCCTTCCCCCCCTTTT
>DASTLD010000218.1:0-9772 GCA_035715345.1 Longimicrobium sp. | reverse complement strand
GTGGCGCCGAGCGCGTTCACCCAGCTCGTGCCGTTGCTCCATACCGGGATGCCCTGGGTCGTGTCGAAGTACATCGCGCCCGCCCCCGCGGAGCTCGCGGGCGGACAGGCGCCGCTGGTGCCCGTTCCCGCGATGACCATCCCGTTCACGCTCGTCATGTCGGTTCCGACGATCACGTTCCCGGTGTTCGGCCCGGCGATCTGGATGGTCGGGAGCACGGTCGCGAGAGGCTCCACCGACATCACCACGTTGCCCTGGAACTGCGTCGCCGTGCCGCAGGTGATGCCGGCGCTGTTGAACAGGTACATCAGCAGGTTCTGCACGACCTGGCTGTCTATCCCGTCCGCCTGGAGCAGCTGTCCCAGGGGCGAGTCCGAGGTGGTGAACGTGGGCGAGATCCGCAGCACGCCGCCCAGGAGCGCCGAGGAGCCGGACAGGGTGACGAGCGAGTATCCGGCCGTGTACGAGGCGTACCCCTGCAGGTCCACGCCGACCACCTGCACTTGGACGGGGGGGTCGGTACACGCGTTGTCGATGTACAGCAGGGACTGGAAGCCTTCCATGTCGCCGCGCCACTGCAGGTCCGTCCACTGCTCGGAGCAGTAGATGGCGTTCGTGCCGCTCGACGGGTCGGCCGTGTTCTGGTAGGAGAGGAAAGCGTCCACGTTGGCGTTGGCCCCGCCGTGCAGCCGCAGCGCGTTCAGGCCCGTGCTCACCAGGCTCGACTGCCCGGTCACGTTCACCACCGTCATGGACTGCTGGCACGTCGGCAGCCACATGTACGGCGACTGGAAGTTGAAGAGGTTGACGTTGCAGAGCACCAGGGCCGTATCCGCGAGGAGATACACGTTGTGGTAGTTCACCTGCTCCGTGGCGAAGTTGTAGACCGCGACCGAGCCGCTGTTGGGTTCGCCGGGGGTGAAGGTGGACGGCAGGCGGATGTTCACGTCCGCGAGATTCACCTGTGCCAGCGAAGCGGCGGGGGGGTCGGTGTCGGGCGCGGGTGCCGGCGGCTCGGGCTCGGTCTGCGGGCCCAGGACGCGGGAGCACAGGATGCCCAGGGTCGATGGGTTGTCCAGCACGGACGGCATGGAGTCCAGGCTGTCGATCATGAGGTCGCAAACGGACGAGTACGACGCGCCGCTCATGTCGATGACGGGCGCGGAGCCGGTGTTGCCCGCGATGACGGTGCAGTACGCGCCCGAGCCCACCAGGTTGTACTGGCCCCCCGTGCAGTTGAGCGACGTGTCCACGCGGTAGACGCCGGGAGGAAAGTAGATCACCACGCCCTGCGTCGTGCCCGCCTGCGGCCAGTCTCCGGAGGCGAAGCCCGCCGCGGCCAGCGCCGCGTTGATGGCCGGCGCGTCGTCCACCAGCCCCGTTCCCTGGGCGCCGAACTCCGAGCTCTTGACGTTGAAGACCGCGCCGCCCTGGTCGTAGATCACGTCGTTGATCATGGAAGGTCTCTCGAGCGATGAAGGGAAGACACGCACATTCGAAACGGAGACACGGCCGCGGCGGAATGATCCGGATGGATCTACTACGGTAGTCGCCGCATTCCGCACCAACAAGATTTCTGAATCAGCCAGGAGCAGGTCCACACGGCAAAGAAGCCCGCCCG
Source organism: Longimicrobium sp. (assembly GCA_035715345.1). Taxonomy (GTDB): domain Bacteria; phylum Gemmatimonadota; class Gemmatimonadetes; order Longimicrobiales; family Longimicrobiaceae; genus Longimicrobium. Next base: position 8,151 of record DASTLD010000218.1, on the reverse strand, counting down.
TGAGGGGGCGGGCTCCTGCCCGACGCTCAGCCGCGATCGTCCTACGGCAGGTAGATGGGATCACCGGGATACGTGGGCTCGCCGGGTGCCGGGACGCCGATGATGATCGGGTCCGGCGTTGGCGCGTAGACGGGATCCGACGGGTAGGTTGGATCCGCCGGCTCCTGCGGCGACGTGGGAAAGACGGGATGCGTAACGTACGGGTCGGAGTAGACGTCCGTGGGATAGGTCACGCCGCTGGGCTCCGGCTCGGGCGCCGCCGTGGGCGACTGGCCGCATGCCGCCAGGACGGCCGCGGCCGCGAAGGCGGTGGCGAGACGGAGCGCGCGCCGGGACGCGCCGCTGCGGAAGTTCGATGCGTTGCTGCCGAAGTACATCTGCCGCCTGTGTGGAGATGATCCGTTGGGGGACCGCCCATCGCGTCGTCCTCTGCCATCTCCCCAGGCACGCGCCGCGCCCCGCACGGGCTCGGACGCAAGTGAGTCCATCGCAAACACTTGTGGAGAAACGGGCGTGATCTTCATCGCCCCGCGTGTCGTGCGGAAACACATGGCGCCCCGAAACGAGACATCGCCAGGACGACAAAGCCCCTCCGCCGGGTGTGGGGGAGGGGCCGATCGCGATGTCGTCGGCGGATGGGCGCTGAGGGATTCGAACCCCCGACCCCCTGTGTGTAAGACAGGTGCTCTGGACCAGCTGAGCTAAGCGCCCGACGGAGAACGGCTAGAGGATGATGCCCAGCGGCACCAGCACCACGAACCCCAGCACCAGCAGGATGGGCGCGGCCACGGTGCTGGCCTGCCCCAGCAGCACGAAGCCGACGATGATGCTCACCAGCCCCGCGGCCAGCAGGGCCAGGTTGACCGTCGAGAAGCGGAGCGTGCCCTCGGAGTCGCTGGCGGGCGCCTGCGCGGCGCGCGCGGAGGGGCGGGTGGCGGTCCCGCGGGCGGGCGATACGGGTGGTCTCGGCATGGCGGAAAGCTAAGGGATGGCGCGGGGGAGGGTCAAGCGCCGGTCAGTGCGAGAGTGCGAAAGTGCGAGAGCGCGAAAGGTCGCACGCGGCGGTTCAGGAGCGGTGGTCGGGGTCGGGAAGAGGGGGAAGGGGCTCGTCGTCCTCCACCCACTCCTCCACCCGCGGGGCGCGGGCCCAGTCCTCCTGCTCCTCCGGCGGCGGGCGGCGGAGCTCGTCCTCGCGCATGGCTTCGACGCGCGCGCGGTTGCGGCGGCGCTTGGGAAACCAGAGCGCCAGCGTCAGCAGGGCCACCAGGAACCAGAGCAGGCCCAGGTTGGCGCCCACCGCCAGCCAGCCGTAGCGCCGCTTGACGTCGCGCTTCCACTCCTGCTCGAGCTGCCCGGGCGTGATGCCGAAGGTCACGCGGACCGCACGGTCCAGGCTCCCTTCCACCCGCCAGTTGCGCAGCAGCAGCGCGAAGCCCTCCTCGCCGGAGCGGCGGCGCAGGTGGTCCACCGCGGTGGCGGAGAGCAGGTAGGCCAGCCGCGCGCGCCCCTCCATGCGCGGCCACCCCAGCTCCAGCGAGTCCAGCGGCGGCGCGCGCCCCAGCAGGAAGGCCAGGCGCAGCGTCCACGCCTGCTCCGCGCTCCAGCCGCCCGCCGCGATCTCCGCGTATCCCTCGTCGAACCAGCGGGGGATGGGGCCCGGCAGCCGCGCGTGCAGCGCCAGGTGCGCCACCTCGTGCCGCAGCGTGGACGCCGCGTCCTCCGTCCGCACGCCGGGCACCGGGTACGCGGGCAGCACGATCAGCCGCCGCGAGGGAGAGGCGACGCCGCCCGCCCACTCCGGCGTCTCGCCGCCGGTGGCGGCCGCGAACGCGGCGGGGCTGGGGGCCAGCACGATGGTGGTGGACTCCGGGACGGCGCCGGCGCCGAAGCCGGGCAGCGCCATGGGGCGGCGCGCCTCCGCCAGCACCTGCCGCGCGCGGCCGGCGTGCCGGGGGTGGTGCAGCACGCGCACGGTGCCGGCCGAGAGCGTGTCCGTCTGCGCGGGGGTGGGGGCCGGGGAGAGGAGCGCGCCCAGCAGCAGCAGCGCGGCGGCGGTCAGGCGCCGAGCTGCACCGGCTGCCCGGCCTCCAGCTGCTCCAGCGCCTTTCCGCAACGCTCTCCCCACAGGTTGAAGCGGTTGGCCTCGTGGCCGGTGCGCCAGGCGGTGCGCGCCCCGTCCAGGTCGCCCTCCAGGTAGTACGCCCGCCCGGTCTCCCACCACGCCTCCAGCATGTTGGGCCCCAGGTCCAGAGTGCGGCGAAAGAAGGTGCGCGCGTCGGCGTACATCTCCCGCTCCAGGTACACCAGGCCCATGTACAGGTGCGCGTAGAGCTGCGCCTTGCGGTCCGTCTCCTGGCGGATGGCCTTGGACAGGTGCTCGATGGCCTCGCCGAAGATGCCCTTCTTGAGGCAGATGTACCCCAGGTTGACCCGCGCCAGCGGGTTGTTGGGGTCGCGCATCAGCACCTTGTAGTAGGTCAGCAGCGCGTCGTCGTACTGCTCGCGCAGCATCTGCGCCCACCCCATCAGGCTCTCCGCCTGCGAGTCGTCGGGCGCCAGCTCCAGCGCGCGCTCCAGCTCCTTGATGGCGCGCCGCAGGTCTCCCGCGGCGATGGCGCTCCAGCCGCGCTCCACGTAGGTGCTGCTGCCGATGTGGTCGCTCACGAAGGAGCGGCCCTGCGGCGCGGCGGGCGCCAGCGTCTTGTAGCGCTCCACCAGCGCGCGGATGCGCTCCTTGAAGGCGGCCAGGCGCTCGATGGCGCCCTCCGTCTCCTTGAAGAGCCCCACGATGTCCTGGCGCAGGCGCTCCCGGTCTCCCGGGCCGGCCTGCTCCAGGGCCTGCTCGATGGCGTCGTAGCGGCCCTCCAGCGCGGACAGCAGGTCGTCCGGCGTCATGCCCCGGCCGCGTCCCCGTCCGCCGCGGGCACCAGCGCCGACCGCTCCAGCGCGATGCGCTCCTGGCTGCTGAGCACGCGGTCCATGTCCACCAGGATCACCAGCCGCTCGTCCAGCCGCACGATGCCGCGCACGAACTCCGCCGCCAGCCCCTTGATGTACGACGGCGGGGGAGAGATGGCGGTCTCCGGCACGCGCAGCACCTCCGTGACGGCGTCCACCACCAGCCCCAGCCGGTCGCCGCCGTACTCCACCAGCACGATGCGGGTGTCCTCGTCGTGCGCGGGGTCCACCAGCTCGAAGCGGCGGCGCAGGTCCACGACGGGGACCACGGAGCCGCGCACGTCCAGCACGCCCTCCACGAAGGCGGGCGCGCGCGGCACGGCGGTCACCCCGCGCCAGGGCAGGATCTCCTGCACGCTGAACACGTCCAGCCCGAACTCCTGGCCGCCCACCCGGAAGGTGACGAGCTGCACCTGCGGCACGGCCGCCTGACGAACGTTCCTCACGGTCTTTCCCCGGCGTCCAGGGTGGTCCGCTCGCGGAGGATCTCCGCGAGGTCGATCAGGGTCACCAGGCGGGCGCCCAGGCGCGCCACGCCCGCCACGTACGCGTCGCGGTCGCCGCCGGTGTGCGGCGCGGGCCGCACGGCGTCCGGCGGCACCGACAGCACCTCGCGCACCGCCTCCGCCGCCACGCCCACCCGGCGCTCGCCCAGCGTGGCCACCATCACCGTCGGCGTGGCCCGCTCGCGCAGCTCCAGGTCCAGCGCGGGGGCCAGGTCCAGCACGGGCACCATCTCCCCCCGCAGCAGCAGCACGCCCAGCACGTGCGGCGGCACGTCGGGCAGGGGGTGGATGCGCTGCTTCGTGACCACCTCCTCCACCAGGCGGATGTCGCAGCCGTGCACCTCGCCGCCCAGGCGGAACAGCACCACCTGCGCCTCCTCGCCGCGCTCCAGCAGGGCGCGGAAGCCGGCGCCCGCGGCCGGGGCGCTCACCCTTCCTCCCCGGCCAGGGCGGTGGTCACGTGCGCGGCGGGGCGCGCGTCCACCTGCCGCTCGATGCCGGCGTGCATCTGCTCCAGCGGCAGCACCTCGCCGGCGATGCGGGCGGCGGCGGCGGGCATGCCGTAGATGACGGACGACTTGCGGTCCTGCGCCAGCCCCCCGCCCCCGGCGCCCACGATGGCCCGCAGCCCCTCCGCCCCGTCCTTGCCCATCCCGGTCAGCACCACGCCCACCGCGCGCGGGCCGTAGACCTCCGCCACGCTGCGGAAGAGCGGGTCCGCCGCCGGGCGCACGCCCCACAGCGTGGGCCCCTGGTCCAGGGCAATGCGCACGTCGCCGCCGTCGCGCACCACGCGCATGTGCCAGTCTCCCGGCGCCAGGTACACGTGGTCCGCGCGCACCGGCTCGCCGTCCACCGCCTCCGTCACCCGCAGCGCGCTGAGCCCGTCGATGCGCTCCGCCAGCGTGCGCGTGAAGCGCGGGGGCATGTGCTGCACCACCAGGACGGCGGCCCCCAGCGGCGCCCGCAGGCGGGGAATCATCTCCGTGAGCGCGCGCGGCCCGCCGGTGGACGCGGCGACGGCGACCGCGGCCTCGCTGACCGGCTCGTCCAGGTGCAGCCGGGTGCGCGCGGGCTCCGCGGGGGCGGCGCGGCGCACGCGCACCGGCAGCATGGCCAGGTTGGCCCGGGCGGCGGCGCGCAGGGCGTCCAGCAGCCGGTCCGCGACCGTGTCCAGGTTGAGCGAGATGGTGCCGCTGGGCTTGGCCACGAAGTCCACCGCGCCGTAGTCCAGCGCCCGCAGCGTGGCGTCGCCGCCCTCCGTGGTGTAGGCGCTGAGCATGACCACCGGCCGCGGCGTCTCGCTCATGATGTAGCCCAGCGCGGAGAGGCCGTCCAGCCCGGGCATCTCCACGTCCATGGTCACCAGGTCGGGGTCGAGCTGGTGCACCTTGCGCAGGGCGTCGTCGCCGTCGCGGGCGGTGCCCACCACGCGGAACTCCGGCGCCTTCTCCAGGATGTCGGTGATGACGCGGCGCATGAAGGCGCTGTCGTCCACCACCAGCACCGTGTGCTGCCCCCGCGAGGCCCGCCGGCTAGAGGAGGACATCGTCCCGCCCCACGGAGGTGACCACGGTGCGCCCGGGGCCCACGGCAAAGCGCACGGAGCGGCCGTAGTCGCCGCCCACCGCCTCCGCGCGGATGGGGATGCCGGCCCGGCGCAGCGCCTCGCGGGCCGCGCGCACGTTGCGCTCGCCCATGTTGAGCGTGCCGGGCACCATGAGCGTGCTGAACATGGCCGCGCCGCCCACGAGCCGCGCCTCCAGCCGCGCGGCGCGGGCGCCGCGCGCGGTCAGGTCCTGCACCATGGCCGGCACGGCGGTGGCGGCGAACTTGTAGTGGTTGCCCTGGTCGCGGCTCAGCGCCGGCTCCGGCAGCAGCACGTGCGCCAGCCCGCCCACCCGCGCCTGCGCGTCGTGCAGCAGGATGGCCACGCACGAGCCCAGGCCCAGCGTCACCAGGGTGTCCGGCGCGCCGCCCACGGCGTGCTGCGCCACCTTCACGTACATGGTCTGCCCCTCCGTCATGCGGGCGGCCTGCGGAAGATCCGCTCGCGGTTGTTCACCGGCTTGAACAGGAGCCGTGCCTCCCCGATCAGCGTCTCCACCTTGCCCATCACCAGGAATCCCCCGGGCACCAGCGCGTCGTGGAAGCGCTTGAACAGCCGCTCCTGGATCTCCCGGTCGAAGTAGATGACCACGTTGCGGCACAGCACCAGGTTCTGCTGCGCCAGCGGCGGCTCGCTGATCAGGTCGCGCCGCTCGAACGCCACGCCGCGCTGCGCCTCGGGCCGGATGCGCCAGGGCGGCCCGCCCGTGAACCAGCGCTGCTTGACGCGCTCCGGCGTCTCCGTGAGCGACAGGTCCGGGTACTCGCCCGCGCGCGCGGCGTCCAGGCTGCGCCGGTCGATGTCCGTACCGGTGATCTGCACGCGGTTCAGCTCGGCCAGCCTGCCGTGCCGCTCCGCCCACTCGTAGAGCAGGATGGAGACGGTGTAGGCCTCCTCGCCGCTGGCGGAGCCGGCGCTCCACACGCGGATGGGCCCGCGCCCCTCGAACAGCTGCGGCAGCACCTGCTGCTGCACCGCCTGCCACGTCTCCAGGTTGCGGAAGAACTTGGTGACGTTGATGGTCAGCGTGTCCAGCAGGTGCTCGTACTCCGCCGGGTCGCGGTCCAGCAGCGCGCTGTACTCCGCGAAGCTGCGCTGCCCCCGCGCGCGCATGCGCACGGCGATGCGGCGGCGCAGGCACTTCTCCTTGTAGAACTGGCAGTTGAAGCCGCGGTCGCGCTCGATCTTGCGCTTGAGCCGCTCCAGCCCCTCGTCGTCGCCCTCCAGGGGGAACGTGAAGGCGGGAAAGCCCGGGGGCAGGGAGCTCACCGCAGCACGCTCTCCACCAGCTCGAGGTTGGTGCGCACCACCGAGTTCTGGGGGTTCAGCTCCAGCGCGCGCTTCCACAGCTCCACCGCCTGCGGGCGCTCCATGCGCTTGTAGTGGATGTTGCCCATGCGGAAGTAGACGTCGTCGCCCAGGCGCGGGTCCAGCTTGACCGCGCGCTGGTAGCTCTCCGCGGCCTCGTCGTAGGCGCCGCGGCGGTAGAGCGCATCGCCCATGGCCTTGTGCGTCTGCGGCAGCGCGCCGTCCTCCTCCGCCGCGCGGCGGTACAGCGCCTCCGCCTGCTCCCAGTCTCCCCGCCGCTCGTGCACCGCGCCCACGTGCAGGGCCAGGACGGACGAGTGGGGGTGCACCGCCAGCCCCTCCTCGCCCAGCTTGAGCGCCGCGTCCGCGCGCCCGGCCGCCGCCTCCGCCACGACGGCGAAGGCGTAGTAGGCGGCCGGCGGGCGCGCCTCGCCCAGCACCTCGCGGTAGGCGGCGAAGGCGGCGGACGCCTCGTGCACCTCGCCCAGCTTGGCCAGCAGCACCGCGCGGCTCAGGGCGATCTGCGGGCGCTTGGGCGCCAGGCGGAACGCCTCCTCCGCCGCGAAGCGCGCGTCGGGCAGCCTGCCCAGCCGCTCCAGGGCCAGCGCCATGGCGTGGAACACCGTCGCGCGGGCGCCGCCCAGCTCCACCACCTCCTTGAGGTAGCGCAGGGCAAAGCGGTCGTCGCCCTTGCGCAGGCCGATGAGCGCCAGGTGGAAGCGCGCCTCCAGGTTGCGGGGCTGCAGCTCCGCCACGCGCCTGAACTCGCGCGTGGCCTCGTCGTACATGGCGGTGCGGTAGAAGGCGACACCCAGGTTGCGGTGCTCGTCGATGCGCGCCTGGGGCACCTCCTTGACCTGCGCCTGCCTGCGGCCGACGGGGTGCGCAAAGCCGGCCTGGATCAGGCCGAAGAGCGCCTTGCCCACGTCGAACTCCACCATCCCGCTCTCGTCGATCAGCTCCTGCACGCTGCGCCGGCCGTCCACCAGCGGCAGCAGCTTGCGCTGCTCCTCGGAAAGCTCCAGCGACTCCATGGTCCGCGAGCGGTCCAACTCGAACACCAGGTCCAGCGAGGGGATCTTCTTCTCGATCAGGCTCCACTCGTCGATGCGGCGGGCGCCCTCCAGCAGCAGGTTCTCCGGGTTGATGGAGACCAGCATGCTGCCCGGCTCCGGGCGCTGGTCCGGCTCGAAGTAGAAGCTGCCCTGGTGCCAGGTGAAGAGGAAGTAGACCGCCTCCTCGATCTGGATGCGGATGAACTGCTCCAGCGTCTCGCGGGTGATGGCGCCGCGGGCGATGAGGATCTCGCCCAGGCGCTGCCCCGGCTCCTTTGCCTGCTGGTCGATGGCGCCGGAGAGGTCCCTGGTGTCCAGCACGCCGTTCTTGACCAGCAGGTCGCCCAGGCGGTCGCGCCGGTTGACGATGGACGCGTAGGTGATGCGCCCGCGGTCGAAGAAGATGTACCCGAAGTTGGAGCGGTCCGTCAGCGACAGGCAACCCGTCTTCTGGCCCATTGCCAGGAGCTGGAGCACGTCCGGAAGGCTGGCCTCCTTGAGGTTGCCCTTGATGGCCATCAGGCCAGCTCCTCCACCAGGCGGTCGTCCAGCGCCACCCAGCCCCAGGCCAGCTTCTCGGCGTTGTAGTACCAGCGGTCCACCTGCGGCGCCGCCTTCGCGGCCTCCTCTGCCCGGCGCTCCGCGGCGGCGCGGGCGGAGACCAGCAGCGCCTCCGCCTCGGCCACGCGGTCGGGATCGGACAGCACCGGCGAGC
>DASTLD010000217.1:0-16246 GCA_035715345.1 Longimicrobium sp. | reverse complement strand
GGCCGCGGTCTCCTCGCCCGTGATGCCGCCATCGCCCGCGGCCGCCGCATCGCCGGCGCGGGTGGAGGCCGTACCGGCGGCGGTCTCCATCACCCGCATGCTGCCGGTGGCGTGGATCGCGGGGTCGGCGGTGCTGGTGGCGTGGCTGGCGTGGGGATGCGCCGCGCTGGCCATGCGCCGGCGGCGGTGGCGCGCGGCGGTGGTGGAGCGCACGCCGGTGCTGGTATCGGCCGACACCGGGCCCGCCGTGGTGGGCTTCGCGGACCCGGACATCGTGCTGCCGGAATGGATGCTGGACGCGGACGCCAGGGCGCTGCGGATGGTGGTGCGCCACGAGCGCGAGCACGTGGCCGCGCGCGACCCCCTGCTGCTGCTGGGAGGCTTCGCCTGCGCCGTGCTGACGCCGTGGAACCCCGCGGTGTGGTGGCAGCTCGCGCGGCTGCGGCTGGCGGTGGAGGTGGACTGCGACGCGCGCGTGCTGGGCGCCCGCGCGGACGTGGAGAGCTATGGCAGGCTGCTGATCGAGGTCGGCCGGCGGAGCGGCGCGTCCGCGCTTCCCGTCCCCGCGTTCTCGGAACCCCGTTCATCGCTGGAGAGGAGGATCCGCGCCATGACCGACCGTATTCCCCGCGACCGCCTGCGCCGCGCGCTGCTGCTGGCGCCTTTCTGCGCCGGCGCCGTGGCCGCCGTGCTCGCGCTGCCGGTGCCCAGGCCGGTGATCCTGCGCGCGCAGGGGCCGCAGGCCGGCAACCCGGGCTCGGCCGTGGCCGACACGCCCGTGGTTATAAGCGTTTCCCCCCGCCCGGCCTCCGTGCGCGACACCGTGATCCAACTGGCTCCCGGCACCGTCGTCCCCGGCACCCGCCCGCCCGCGGTGGAGGCCGCCACACTCCAGCCCGCCGGCGCCGGTACGCAGGCGACCGAAGTGATCTCGACCACCGTCCGGGCGGCCGCCGCCGGTACGCAGCCGGCGGAGGTCGTGACCGCCACCGTCCGTCCTTCGGTCGCGGGGACGCAGTCGGTGTTGACCACGACGGTGCCTGCCGCCGTCGCGGGCACGCGGCCGGTGAGAGCCGTCGTCAGCACGGTCGTGCCCGCCGTCGCCGGTACGCAGCCGACGGCCGTGAGCAGCACCGTCCGTCCGGCGGTGGCGGGGACGCAGGCCGTGGCCGCCACGGTCCGCCCCGCCGTCGCGGGCGTGCGGCCGACGGCGGTGGCGACGGGCGCGGGACGGCCGGCGGTGGCGCAGACCGTCGTCAGCGCGCGCGGAACGCAGCCGGCGCCGGCGGTGGTGCGCACGTCCGCGGCCGCCACAGCGCGGGGCGATACCACCTTCCCGGTGATCACCAACGCCGCGCAGGTGACGCGGGAGCTGGAGCGGCGCTACCCGCCCGCGCTGCGCGCGGCCGGCGTGGAGGGCGATGCGACGGTGCGGATCCGCGTGAACGCGGAGGGCGGCGTCGCGGCGGTGACGGTGGTCGAGGCCTCGCGGCCGGAGTTCGGCGCCGCCGCGCGCGAGGCGATCCGCGTCGCGCGGTTCCGCCCCGCGCGGGCGAACGGCCGCGCGGTCGCGAAGGAGGTGGACCTGCCGCTCCAGTTCGCGCTTTCGCCGGCGCCCGCGGCCGTCGCCGGGCAGCCGCCGCGGGTGGCGCGCCCCGCGCAGTGGGACCAGGCGCCCGTGCTGGCGAACCCCGACGAAGTCACGCGCGCCCTGACGCGGAACTACCCGGCGGAGCTGCGCGCGGGGGGCGTGGAGGGCACCGCGACGGTGCGCATCCGCCTCGCCGCGGACGGGAGCGTGCAGGGGGTGGAGGTGGTGTCCGCGAGCCGCAGCGAGTTCGGTCCGGCCGCGGTGGCCGCGATGCGCACCGCGCGCTTCCGCCCGGCGCGGAAGGGCGGCTCGCCCGTGGCCGTCGAGGTGCACATGCCGGTCCTCTTCAGCCTGTCGGGCAAGTCGCCGCCGGCGCTGCTGAGGCCGTGACGCGGCCCGCGAGTCGGCCGACGTAACCAACAGTCTGCGTGAAGAAGAGCCCTCCCCGGCCGGGAGGGCTCTTCGCGTTTGGAGGGTCGGGATGGTAGATCGGCAGGAGGAGTGGGCGCGTGCGGGCGAGATCCGGCCGGCGGTTGAAACCGCGCCTCCAAAAGCACGAAGTCCGCCTGCGCGGACTGCAAGCGGAGATTTCTGAGAGTTGCGGGGCGCGGCGCGCGGGCGGGCGCCCCCACCCGCTCGCTTAGGCTCGCACCCTCCCCCAAGACTGGGGGAGGGTTGTTGGGTCCGCGCGCGGGGCGTGTGACGCAGGGATGGACGGTCTCCCCCTCTCCCGCGCCGCGTGCGCGGGCTGGTCCGAATGGGCGGCGGTGCGCGGGCGCGGGGGAGGGGGCCGGGGGGTGGGGCCTCGCGGCCTCGCCGCATGCGGCTCCCCTCCCCGCCGCGGCGCCGACGGTTGTATACTGTCGTCCATCCCCTCGCATCCTCATCCCCCATCCCAACCGGGAGCACACACCACAGATGCGACGCAACCTGTCCGCGTGCCTGCTGGCCGCGGCGGCCGCCGCCGCGCCCCTGGGCGCGCAGGAGCAGCCGCACGCGTTCCGCGGGGCCACGCTGCTGCCCATCTCCGGCCCGCCTGTCGCCAACGGCGTGCTGGTGGTGCAGGGCGGCAAGATCACCGCGATCGGCGGCCCGGAGACGGCCGTCCCCGCCGGCGCCGTGGTCCACGACCTGGCCGGCAAGACCGTCATGCCGGGGCTGGTGGACACGCACAGCCACATCGGCGGCGGCGACGGCGGCGACCGCTCGCAGCCCATGCACCCGTCCGTGCGCATCCTGGACGCCATCGACGCCCGCGACGACGGCATCCAGCGCGCGCAGGCGGGCGGCATCACCACCGTCAACGTGATGCCCGGCAGCGGCCTGCTGATGAGCGGGCAGACCGTCTACCTCAAGCTGCGCGACGGCAACGACATCTACGACCTGACCTTCTGCCGCGACGTGGTGCGCGAGGTGTGCGGGGGGATGAAGATGGCCAACGGCACCAACCCGCGCGGCGAGGCGCCCATGGCCGGCACCCGCGCCCGCGCCGCGGCCATCGTCCGCGAGAAGTTCGTGCGCGCGCAGGAGTACCGCGAAAAGGCCCGCCGCGCCGGCGGGGCGGACAGGGTGACGCCGCGCGACCTGGAGCTGGAGGCGCTGGCGGAGGTGCTGGACGGCCGCCGCGTGGTGCACTTCCACAGCCACCGCGCGGACGACATCCTGACCGCCGTGCGCCTGAGCACGGAGTTCGGCTTTCGCCTGGTGCTGCAGCACGGCACGGAGGCGTACCGGGTGGCGGACGACCTGGCGCGGGCACGGGTGCCCGTGTCCGCCATCGTCATCGACGCGCCGGGGGGAAAGCTGGAGGCGATGGGCACCAACATGGCCAACGCCGCCATCCTGGAGCGCGCGGGCGTGCTCGTCGCCTTCCACACCGACGACGCCATCACCGACAGCCGCTGGCTGCTGCGCTCCGCGGGGCTGGGCGTGCGCGCGGGCATGTCGCGCGAGAAGGCGCTGGAGGCGGTGACCATCGCGGGCGCGCGGATGCTGGGGCTGGAGGACCGCGTGGGCACGCTGGAGCGCGGCAAGGACGCGGACTTCATCGTCCTGAGCGGCGACCCGCTCAGCGTCTACACGCGCATCGAGCAGACCTGGGTGGAGGGGCGCAGGGTGTTCGACTTCGCCAACGCGGACGATCGCAAGTACGCGGTGGGCGGCTTCGGCGCGTTCCGCCCGGGCGCGGCCGTGCACGTCCACGAGGGCGAGGAGGGGCACTGATGAAGCGCATCATCGCACTCATCGCGGCCTGCTGCGCCGCGCTCCCCGCCGCCGCGGACGCGCAGGTGGCCGTCCGCGGGGAGACGGTCTACACCATGGCCGGCGCCCCCATCCGCGACGGCGTCGTGCTCGTCGGGCGGGACGGGAAGATCGAGCGCGTGGGCCCGGCGGCGGAGGTGGCGATCCCGGCGGGCTACCGCACCCTGACGGCGCGGGTGGTGACGCCGGGGCTGGTGGACGCGCACTCCGTCGTCGGCCTGGCCGGCTCGCTGAACCAGCCTCACGACCAGGACCAGCTCGACCGCAGCAGCGACGCCATCCAGCCCGAGCTGCGCGCCATCGACGCCTACAACGCACGCGAGGACCTGGTGGCGTGGCTGCGCGGCTTCGGGGTGACCACGGTGCACACCGGCCACGGCCCCGGCGCGCTGATCAGCGGGCAGACCATGATCGTCAAGACGCGCGGCGACGACGTGGGCGACGCGCTGGTGGACACGACGGCGATGCTCGCCTTCACCCTGGGTCCGTCCGTGGCGCCCAACTTCCGAAACGCGGGCACCCGCGCGCGCGGCATCGCGCTGCTGCGCGCGGAGCTGATGAAGGCGCAGGAGTACGCGCGGAAGGCAAAGGCGGGCGAGCAGCAGCCGCGCGACCTGGGGATGGAGGCGCTGGGCCGCCTGCTCGCCGGCGAGGTGACGGCGATGGTCACCGCGCACCGCGTGTCGGAGATCCTGGCGGCGCTGCGGCTGTCGCAGGAGTTCGGCTTCCGGATGGTGCTGGACGGCGCGGCGGAGGCGCCGCTGGTCATCGACGAGATCCGCCGCGCGGGGGTGCCCGTCATCATCCACCCCACCATGGCGCGCCCGTTCGACGAGCTGGAGAGCGCCAGCGTGGAGACCGCGAAGAAGCTGCGCGACGCGGGCATCACCGTCGCGCTGCAGAGCGGCTACGAGGGATACGTGCCCAAGACGCGCGTGGTGCTGTTCGAGGCGGCCATCGCCGCGGCCAACGGGCTGGGGATGGAGGACGCGTTGCGCACCATCACCCTGGACGCGGCGCGGGTGATCGGGCTGGAGAAGCGCGTCGGATCGCTGGAGGCCGGGAAGGACGGCGACGTGGTGCTCTTCGACGGCGACCCGTTCGAGTACACGACGCACGTCTGCGGCGTCATCATCGAGGGCCAGGTGGTCAGCGAGACCTGCCGCTGAGCTGATTGACTCACGCAGAGACGCAGAGGACGCAGAGAACAGAAGGAGAGCAATTCTCTTTCTTTTCTCTGCGTCCCTCTGCGTCTCCGCGTCTCTGCGTGAGTCATGGTCTCCTGTCACCTGAGCAGACGTCCCTGCCACGCTGGACGACGCATCGCCAAAACGGCGCACGGAGGATGGAACGGGCGTTGCCAGCCCCGCACGGCGGCATGCAGGCGCAGGTCCCATACCGTGAACGGGAGGCGAACATGGCGATGTATCCGGGGCGCTACCAGGATCCCTTCGATCTTCTCAACACCGTCTTCGGCGGCGGGGGCGGGCGGCCCAGCGGCGGCGGCAGCAGCGTGATGCGCGCGCCCGAGACGGACGTGGTCGAGACGCAGAACGAGATCCGCGTCACGGCCGAGCTGCCCGGCTTCCAGCGCGACGCCATCGACGTGGACGTGGAGAACAACGTCCTCACCATCCGCGGCGAGAAGCGCGAGGAGCGCACCGAGGGCGAGCAGGGCCGCTTTCACCTGGCCGAGCGCCGCTACGGCAGCTTCACCCGCTCCTTCGTGCTGCCGCGCGACGTGAACCCCGACGGCATCCAGGCCACCTACGAGGACGGCATCCTGACCGTCACCATCCCCAAGAGCGAGCGCGCCAAGCGCCGCCGCATCGACATCGCGGGCGGCGGCACCGGCGGCGGCACGCAGGTCCACACTGGCGGCTCCACGGGCTCCACCGGCGCCGGTCCCTCGAACTCCGGCGTGGGCGGCGGGACGACGGGCGCCTCCACCGGCGGCTACGGCTCGACGGGCGGCGCGGGCAGCTCCGGCGGCGGCGTGGGCGGCACCTCGACGGGCGGCGGGATCGGCGGCTCGGGCACGAGCACCGGTGGCGGCATCGGCGGCTCGGGTACCGGCGGCGGTGGGATTGGCGGCTCGGGCGGCGGCGGGATGGGCGGCCACGGCGGGATGCACGGCTGAGCGTCCCGATTCACCAGACGGCGAGGGCCGGCGGAGCGCATCCGCCGGCCTCCGCGGTATCAGGGAGACATCACTCGGAACCGGCCGGTATACCGTCGGTGGGAACCTATCACCTGGGCCGCGACGAGTGGCCCAGCCTCTTTGCCGTAACACTTGCGCCGACTTATGATATTGCCGAACATACGCCGTAGATGGTCGGTACAACGCTTACTGTAGGGCAACGATGAGCGGCCCCGGCGATCGTCATTTTGACGAGTTCCACGATCACACAAAGCTCAAGCACCTGATTCTACGGAAGTATGTTGGAGCTTGGGCGGCCAAGCTCCGCAACCTGCGTGGGGAGGTGTGGTTCGTTGATGCGTTCGCGGGCGAAGGCCAGGACAAGAAAGGAAACCCTGGATCACCATTGATCTCGGCACAACTCGCCGAACCTTTTGAAAACGATGGACAGGGGGTGATGCGTATCCTCGCAATCGAGAAAGACGAGGCACGTTTTACTCGGCTCGAGGAGGTAATGCGACCTTACACGGACAGGAAGATCGCCTACGTGCGAGATGGTACCCTCGCTGAACGTGTGGACAAGTTCATGGGGTTCATCGGCGATAAGCCTGCGCTCTTTTTCCTCGACCCGTTTGGCGTAGAAGGTCTACTTGTTGACCTGCTGCCCAAGCTTCTTCGGGGTCCGCAGAACGAGGTGTTTGCGCTATTTGCCGATGTGGGAGCCAACCGGCTGCACGCCGTGTTAATGGCTGAAGGGAAAAACCCGGATCAGGAGGAGCAGGCGGTTCGCGCAACGCCCTCCTTGTTCAGCCAGTTCGAAGAGGAGGATGCGCAGCGTGCTCGTGTGGCTGCCGAAAAGAGCCTTCGTGCATTGCGTGCGACTCAGGATGCGTCCGAGCGAATCCTGTCGGAAGCACTCGGCCCAAGCACCCTTGAGGAACTCGCGGCCGTTCCCGAACATGAACGGCGTGAATGGCTCGTACACCGCTACATGCGTCGGCTGTTTGAGTCGGGCGCGAGGTACGTACTCGCACTTCCAGTTCGTGATGCGTCAAGCCAGCGGGTTTATCAACTCGTGTATGCCACGAAGAGCGCGGTCGGCTTACGCACGATGAAGGAAGCGATGGACAGTGCGTTGCGCCACACGACGTTGCCTGATGAATCGAAAGAACTAATCCTTGCGGAACTCCGTGGAAACGAGGATGCAGCCGTTCGGGAACTGGCGCGGTACTTCGCTGGTCGCGAGGTTCGCTGGACGGAGGACAAGGACCGGAAATCTGATACGGTAAAGCGGTATCTGCTGGAGCAGACAGCGCTATTCCCTATGCAATTTTCCAAAGTGCAGCAGTGCTTAGCGGAGACAGGTTTCGTAGCGAGCAAAAGACCCCTTACACTGCGGTTTCCACCAATTCCTGAGCCTCAGGAATAACCGGATCTATTTCCGGGTACGCGTCGTAGATCTTGTCGTCCAGAAGCCGCCCTCCGGACTTAGGCGTACGCCCGCCAACTTGCTTGAAGAAGAAGGCGACACCGGCTTCGAAGCACTGCTCCCTAATGGATCGCGCCCACCCGAGATCAAGGGGACGAAAGTCCGCCCCGCTCTCCCCGCCAACGATGACCCAGTGAATGCCGGTTAGGTCGAGTTGAATGGGCCCGAGGAGGGGTTCGCACGAGAGGAACCGTACAACAGCAGGCAGTTCGCGCAATTGCGCTACACGATACGATGCCTCCTCGTTTTCCACCGACGCGCCCATCCAGATGTGACCAGGAATGAGGCCGTTTACGAAAAGGTCACGGTTCCGCGCAAAAAACCGGAGAGCTCGACCCGGGCGCTTGGTAAGCACTTGGTAGATGTGTCTATCCACCCTGAGCATCACCTCGAAGACACGGCGCACGAATGCCTCCGGAATATCGTGATGGAATAGATCCGACATCGAGTTGACAAAGATTCGCCTGGAGTCAGTCCACCTATCCGGCTGCGACAGACGTTCCTCCCAGATTCGTACGGCGAACGGATCTTCCACGTTGCTTTCCGTAGGCACCACGGGTAGACGGCGGAGATAGGCGTCCGCGAGACGAGTGCGTGCCAAGGCGAGGGCATAGCAGTGATCACATCCCGCGCTCACCTGTGTACACCCCGTGGTAGGGTTCCAAGTGGAATCCGTCCACTCGATTTTTGTGCTGTTACGCATCCGGTGTGCTATGGCTGGAAAGGCGGACGCGAACTTCGGAATAACTTCGGCCCGCTCAAGGATGCCGCCGATTCAATCCGGGCGCAAGTGTCTCAACCGGGAACGTTTATGCGAGACGGCGGAAAGCTCGCGCTGTAGAATTGTGTGGAAGCGGTGGTGCCGACCCCGCCGCGGGGGAGTACCGGCCGTGGTGGTACAGGCCTGACTACACCAGCTTCCGCGCCGCCCCTACCACCGTCATCCACCTGCTTCGCCTTTGCAGATCCACAGTGGCGCCGTGGGTACAGCCGTTGGACACGGAGTGCGTGTTGATGTCGTCGCCCCGCAGCCAAGACCAGCAGCTCGTCTAGGCACTCGTCCAAGAGCGTGATGTCAACAGCACCACCACCGCGGCCACACCGGTCCCATAACCTCCGGGCGGGAAGTTCGGCCTCACAGGACCGTCTTAGTAAATGGATGGCGCCCCCGGGAGGCGGGGGCGCCGCGCCGGTGGGGAGCCCGGCGCCGGCAAGCTCTTGTTTCAGGTCAATTCTTTGGCGATCGGTTCGAGCCGGCCCGCGCTCCCCCCGCGCGCTTCACCTGCCGCCTGCAATCCCGCGCGCTGCCGATGCCCGTGCCCGACCTGCCGAAGGCCTCTGACGTTGGATGGACGGAAGCGGACTGGGAAGGCCTGCTGTACGCCATCCGCCACAAGCAGTGCACGCCCTTCCTGGGGGCGGGCGCGTGCGCGGGCGTGCTCCCGCTGGGGCGCGACATCGCCCGGCGCTGGGCCCGGGAGTACCACTACCCCTTCCCGGACGACGAGAACCTGATCCGGGTGGCGCAGTACGTGGCGGTCCAGGCCGGGCCCATGACGCCCAAGTTCAAGATCATCGACGAGTTCGCCGGCAGGGGCCCGCCGGACTTCGGCGACGAGAACGAGCCGCACCGCGTGGTGGCGGACCTCAACCTGCCCGTCTACATCACCACCAACTACGACGACTTCATGGTGCGCGCCATCCAGAGCAGCACGTCGCTGCGCGAGCCGTCCGGGGCCGTGATCCGCAAGGCGCCGCGGCGCGACCACTGCCGCTGGTACCTGGCCCGGCGGCGCGAGGCCGCGCAGACGGACGCGGCGCAGGAGCCGTCGACCCGGGAGCCGCTCGTGTTCCACCTGCACGGCTGCCTGGACCGGCGCGAGTCCATGGTGCTGACCGAGGACGACTACCTGGACTTCCTGATGAACATCTCCGAGGCCCAGGACCTCATCCCCCCGCGCATCGAGCAGGCGTTCGCGGACTCGGCGCTGCTCTTCATGGGCTACAGCCTGGAGGACCTGAACTTCAAGGTGCTGTTCCGCAAGCTCGCCGCGTACATGCAGCGCAACCGCGGTGCGCGCCACGTCTCCGTCCAGCTCGCGCCCCGCCCCGGCGAGACGGCGGACGAGCAGCTCGAGCGGGCGGAGAAGCAGAAGCAGTACCTGGAGCGGCACTTCGACCTGCAGAAGGTCAAGGTCTACTGGGGCACCTGCCAGGACTTTGCCGCCGACCTGCGCACCCGCTGGGAAAGGTTCAACCATGCCCGCGCCGCCGCCTGACGCCGCCACCGCCCCCGCGCCGGCGCGCGGCCGGGATGCCGCGGACGCCGGGATCCCGTCCGGCGCCAGCCCGTACGTGGGCCCGCGGCCGTTCGGGCCGGGCGACGCCCACCTCTTCTTCGGCCGCGAGGCGGAGGCCAGCCGCATCGTCTCGCTGGTCGTGGCGCACCCCGTCCTGCTGCTGTACGCCCCCTCCGGCGCGGGCAAGACCTCGCTGCTGTACGCCCGCGTCATCCCCATGCTCGGGGCGCGGGGGTGCGCGGTGATGGGGGTGGCCCGCATCAGCGCCGGGATGAGCGCGCGGCCGGCGGGGCGGGGCAGCCGCAACGTGTTCGTGGACGCGGCGCTGCGCTCGCTGGGCCAGGGCAGGGAGGCGGGCGTGCCGGGCGTGTCGTCGCTCCGCGAGCTGCTGGCGGCGGGGGCCGGCGGCGAGGTGCGGGAGGACGGCATGCGCCCCGTCCGCGTCCTGGTCTTCGACCAGTTCGAGGAGATCTTCACCTCCGCGCCGCACCGCTGGCAGGACCGCGCCGCCTTCTTCGAGGAGGTGGGCGCCGCACTGGACGAGGACCCCCGGCTGCGCGTCGTCTTCTCCATGCGCGAGGAGTTCATCGCGCGCATGGAGCCGTACGCCCACCTGCTGCCGGAGCGGCTGCGCACGCGCGCGCGGGTGGAGCGGCTGCGGCGCGAGGCGGCGCTGCTCGCGGTGACCGGCCCGCTGCAGGGCACGCGGCGGCGCTTTGCGCCCGGCGCCGCGGAGAGGCTGGTGGAGCACCTGCTCGGCGCGCCCGCGGGTCCCGGGCCGGGTGCGGCCTCCGCGCCGGCGGAGTTCGTGGACCCGCTGCACCTCCAGCTCGTGTGCATGCGCCTGTGGGCCACGCTCCCCGGGCGGCGGCGGAGATCGACGCGCGCATGGTGGAGCGGCACGGCGACGTGGACGTCGCGCTGGAGGAGTACTACGAGAGCTCCCTGGGCGCGGTGTGCGGGCGCTTCGGCCTCCGCGAGGGGCGGCTGCGCCGCTGGTTCGAGTCGTCGCTCATCACCGTGGCGGGCACGCGGGCCATCGCGTTCCGCGACGCGGAGACCACGGCGGGCATGCCGAACGCCGTGCTGGAGATGCTGGACGAGATCTACCTGGTGCGCTCCGAGATCCGCGGCGACGACGTCTGGTACGAGCTGTCGCACGACCGCTTCGTCCTGCCCATCACCCGCGCCAACGCCCGCTGGCGCAACCTGCACCAGGGGCAGCGGGTGCGCGGCGACCGGCTGGAGACGGCGGCCAAAGAGTGGCAGCTCAGCGGGCGGGCGAGGGCGTTCCTGCTGCCGGCGGCGGAGGCGCGGGCGGCGGCGGACTGGCTGCGCAGCGGCGAGGCGGACGAGTTCGGCGTCAGCGAGACGGTGCGCGGGTTCGTCCAGGCCAGCCAGTCGTCCGCCGCCACCCGGCGCCTGCACCGGCAGCTCGGCGGCATTGCGGCCACGGTCCTGGCCGCGTCGCTGCTGGCCGTGTGGTTCTTCCGGCGCTCGGCCGCCAGCGCGGAGGGCGCCAAGTGGGAGGCGTGGGGCGAGGTGGCCACGCAGATGGCGTCCGACCCCGGCAAGGAGTTCGAATCGCTGGCCTGGGGCATCCGCGCCGTGGGCGAGGCGCTCCGGCAGGGACACCCTCCCCCGGCGGGCGCCGTGGCGGGGCTGCGCGCGGCGATGGCCGTGGTGGGGGACACCCGCTGGCTGCGCGGGGGCGCCGGCAGCCCCGTGGCCGGGACCCTGTCGCCCGACGGCCGGCTGGCGGTGATCGTCGACGTGGACACGGTGCGGCTGTTCGACGCGGTCACGGGAGAAGTGCGCGCGGCCCGCGGCGCGGACCCCGGGTACAACTGGACGGCAGCGCAGTTCTACGACGACGGGCGAACGCTGGTGGCCCTGCAGCGCGCGCAGCCGCGGGGGCTGGCGGCGACGGACGCGACCCCGCAGAAGTACTGGGTGGCGGACGCGGCGACCGGGCGCGAGCTGCAGGCCACCAGGCGGCGGGTGTCGGGGGGATCGCAGGCGGCGTTCGCGCGGCGGGCGGGCATCGCGGTGATCTACGGCCATACCCGGCCCGCGGAGGTCTACCACCTGCGCGAGGGTCTCCGCCACCGCTTCCGCGGCACGTCCACGGGCTGGCGCTGGGCCACCCTCTCGCCCACCGGCAGCCACCTGGTGGCGCTGCGCGAGGAGAGCTTCGAGATCTGGGACGTCGCGGCGGGAGAGATGGTGCTGCGCCGGCCGCGGCGGAGCCCCGGGAGCGCCGTGTTCTCCGCGGACGGCCGGTACGCGCTCACGTTCAGCACGGCCTCCGGCTTCGCCGCCCAGGTCTGGGCGCTCCCCGCGACGCCCGGGGCCGGCGCGCCGCGCGCGTCCGCGCCCTCCCGCCCGGCGCTGGTGCGCGAGATCGAGCTGCCGCTCTACGTCTTCACGTCGCCGCAGTTCACGCGGGACGGGAGCGTCGTGCTGGTGGGGATGGACACGGTGGGGACGCAGAAGGTGCTCGTCACCGGGCCGCTGAAGGCGCCCCAGCGGCAGACCCTCTACGCCGACACGGCGCGGGTGCGGCTGGTGGAGGCGCGCGTGGTCCAGGTGTTCTCCGGGCCCGGGGACGTGCGCGTCGCCGTCTCCGATCCCGTCAGCGGCGACACGCTCGGCGTCCTCCCGGTCCGGCAGGAGGTCGCGGACGTCCACATCGACGGCTCCGGCGGATTCGTGCTGACGCTCGGCCGGGACAACACGGGCCGCGTCTGGCCGCTCGGCCCCACCGCGGAGCGAGCGGAGGAGACGCCCCGCGAGCTGGTCCGGAGCGCGTGCGCCAAGATCCGCTCCGAGCGCGAGTACACGCGCGCCGTGGCCCTGATCTGCGAGCGCTTCCGAGGATCGACGTGAGCCGTTCGACCACCTTGTCGCGCCGGTGCGGTCGAGGGCTTCCAATCACCTTCGGCCCTGGCTAATATGGACGATATTTACAACCGCGGAGGCAACCATGCCGAACAGCCCCAGCTCGCCGCCATCAGCGATGCGCAGGCGGACGCTCAGGGTCGATCAGGCGAAGCTGGACCAGGTGATGGAATGGATCGGGACCCGATCACCATCGGTCGCGGTGAATCATGCGCTCGCCTACGTGATCGAGGTCGCTTCCCGCTTTCGCGACGAGGCGATCGGGGGGATTCGAGCCATAGCGGGGAAGGGCGGGGTGGAGAATTACTTCGACGACGAGGATCGGTGGCCGGTAGGGCAGGAGCCGTCGGATAGCCCTGGACCGTCGGCTTGAGCCCCGCAGCGCGCCGATGCGGGACCGCAGGTCGCCGCCGCTCGCGGTCAAGGCGGGCCGCCGCACTCGCGCGCCAGCAGGGTGTGGAAGTGGTGGGTGCCGACCTCGCGGCGGGGAGAGTAGCGGCCGCGGTGGTACAGGCGCGACTGCACGCCCTTCTGCACGGCCTCCACCACCTCCTCGTCCTCCATCTCCACCCGGTGCAGGTCCGCCCCCGCCCCGCTGGCCCGCCGCCCCGCGTCCCACACGTACGACAGGAAGCTGACCCGCGTGCGGTCGTGCGCCAGCGGCTGCACCAGGTTCACCGACAGTCCCCACGGGTAGAAGTTCAGCATCAGGTTGGGGAACAGCCACCAGTAGTACGCCGCGATCAGCTCGCCCTCGTCCGGGTGCCCGGCGGGGAGCGCAAAGGCCTCGTCGCGCTGCTTCGTCGTCCCGAGCTGCAGGCTGCACCAGTCGTACGTCTCCGTGCGGTACGTGGAGTAGTCGAGCTGCTGCGACAGCCCGGCGTGGATGTACGGCAGGTGGAACTCCTCCAGGTAGTTGTCCACGTACAGCGCCCAGTTGGCCCGGATCAGGTAGTCGCGGCTGGTGGCGGGGTCGAGCTGGAACTCGTCCAGCGGCAGGAACCCCACGCGCTCCCGCACGGGCGCGATCCACTCCTCGAAGCCGCACGCCGGGTCGACGGCCGTGAACGCCAGCGGCCCCCACCGCTCCAGCGGCAGCACCGGCAGGTCGTCGGACGGCGAAGGGAAGTTCTCCACGCCGTCGAACTCCGGCATGAACGTCATCTTCCCGTCCAGGCCGAAGCGCCGCCCGTGGTAGCGGCAGCGCAGCCCCTTGGCGTGCGTCTCGCCCTCGCAGACCACGGTGCCGCGGTGGGTGCAGACGTTGGACAGGCAGCGGGTGACGCCGTCGTCGCCCGCGGCCAGCACCAGCGGCTCGTCCAGGCAGCCGTCCAGCAGCGTGAACGGCAGCAGGTGGCCCGGCGCCTTGACCCGCTCGGCGCCGCGCACCATCTGCCAGCTCCGCGCGAAGACGCGCTCCCGCTGCAGCGCGTACCACTCGGGGCGCGCGTAGACCTCCGCGGGCAGCGTCTCCGCGCGGGCGATGTTCGGATCGACGGTGAAAGGGTGCATGAGGAGAAGTGCGTGAGTGCGTGAGTGCGTGAGTGCGGAAATGTGTGTCGACGCAATCTACGGCGTCCGATCCGCGCGCGCCGCATAGGCCATCGCCAAGGCTGGCGGGGGCGGGCGGGAGACGGCTAGCTTCGAGGGCGGATCCCCTCCCGTCGCGCCGCATCCCATCCCCCGTCTCCCGATGCCCCCGAACCCCACGGAGAGTGCCGCCGTGCCGCTGGAAGCCGCGTCCGTGGACCGCCGGCGCGGGCTGCTGCGCGTGCTGGGGGTCACGTTCGGGCTGGCGGTCACCATCGGCAACACCATCGGGGCCGGCATCCTGCGCACGCCCGGCGACATCGCGGAGCGGCTGCCGCACGTGGGGCTGTACCTGGCGGTGTGGATCGCGGGGGCGCTGTACGCGCTGCTGGGCGCCTTCAACCTGGCGGAGCTGGGGGCCATGCTGCCGCGCTCCGGCGGGCTGTACGTGTTCGCGCGGCACGGCTTCGGGCGCTACGCGGGGTTCTTCGTGGGGTGGGTGGACTGGCTGGCCACGGCCGGCAGCGGCGCGTTCGTGGCGCTGGTGCTGGCGGGGTACGTGGGCGAGCTGGTGCCCGCGCTGGCCGGCCGCACCGTCCCGCTGGCGATGGCCTTCATCGTGGCGTGCGCGGCGCTGCAGTGGCGCGGCATCCGCGAGGCGGGGTGGGCGCAGACGCTGACCTCCGCGGCCAAGGCGCTGGTGCTGCTGGCGCTGGTGGCCGCCTGCTTCGTCCTGCCCGCGTCGCCGCCGGACGCGGTGCCGGGGCGGGCGCTGCCGGCCGGCGCGGCGCTGCTGGCGGCCGTCGTGGTGGCCATGCAGGGGGTGATCTACACCTTCGACGGGTGGACGGGCGTCATCTACTTCTCCGGCGAGGTGCGCGACCCCGCGCGTGACATCCCGCGCTCCATGATCGGCGGGGTGCTGGCGGTGACGG
The DNA here is from genome assembly GCA_035715345.1 of Longimicrobium sp. GTDB lineage: Bacteria > Gemmatimonadota > Gemmatimonadetes > Longimicrobiales > Longimicrobiaceae > Longimicrobium. The sequence goes on along the minus strand of DASTLD010000217.1, from coordinate 1,098 downwards.
CCATCTACCTGCTGCTCAACCTGGCCTTCCTGCACGTGGTGCCCATCGCCGCGCTGGGGGGGCAGACGCTGGCGGCGGGGGCGGCGGCGCGCGCGGTGCTGGGCCCCGGGGGGGACACGGCGATCCGCGTCATCCTGGTCATTGCCCTGGTGAGCGCCGTGAACGCGCTGGTGCTGATGGCGCCGCGCGTGCTCTACGCCATGAGCGCGGACGGGCTGGTCAGCCGGCGCGGGGCGGCCGTCAACCGCGGCGGCACGCCGACGGTCGCGCTCGCGGTGAGCGTGGCGGCCTCGCTGGCGTTCATCGCCACGGGGACGGTGAACGCCATCGTCGCGGTGCTGGCCTTCTTCTTCGTGGCCAACTACATCCTGGCCTTTGCCTGCGTGTTCGTGCTGCGCCGCCGCGAGCCGGACGCGCCGCGGCCCTACCGCGCCTGGGGCTATCCCTTCACCACCGGGCTGGCCATCGCCGGCTCCGTGCTGTTCCTGGCCGGCGCCGTGGCCGCGGACCGGCGAAACAGCCTGTACGCGCTGGCCGTACTCGCGGCCAGCTACCCGGTCTACCGCCTGGTGGCCGGCCGCGCGGACACCCCCGACCCGGAGCCGCCGTGAGCGAGCTGGAGATCCCGGTCCTCCCCCCGTCCCCTCCCCCCGCCGCCGCGCCGCCGGTGGTGCGGCGGATGAGCCCGTCCGTGGTGGACTGCTGGCGCGCCAGCACGATGATCTGGACGGTGTTCTTTTCCCTGCTCCTGCTCGTGTTCTTCCTGCTGCTGGAGTGGAGCCCGCTGTGGGCGCTGCCGGCGGCCGTGCTGGGCACGGCGGACGCGGTGCTGGTGCCGCCGCACCGCTACCGGCACTTCGGCTACACGGTGGACGACGAGGACGTGCGGGTGATGAGCGGCTGGCTCTGGCGGACGACCAGCGTGGTGCCCAACGCGCGCATCCAGCACGTGGACACGCGCCAGGGCCCGCTGCAGCGGATGTTCGGCCTGGCCACGGTGGTGATCTTCACCGCGGGCAGCGTGGGGGCGATGGTGAGCATCCCCGGGCTGGACACGGAGGTCGCGGAGGCGCTGCGCGACCGGCTGGCCGCCATCAG
>DASTLD010000216.1:0-8609 GCA_035715345.1 Longimicrobium sp. | reverse complement strand
GCGGCGTGCCCGCGGCCGGGGGCGCCGCGTGAGCGCCGGCCCCGCGGACGGCGGCCTGCGAGCTTCCTCGGCGTCATCCATGGGATCCTGCTACACCCGGACCACCTGCAGGCTGTGCGGCAGCGCCGAGCTGGCGCTGGTGCTGGACCTGGGAGAGATGGCCCTCGCGGGCGCGTTCGTGCGGCCGGACCAGTTCGCGGCGGAAGAGAAGTTCCCGCTGCGCGTGTCGTTCTGCGAGCGGTGCCACCTGCTGCAGGTCATCGACGTGCTGCCGGCGGAGACGCTGTTCTCCAACTACTTCTACCACTCGTCCGCCATCGGCACCCTGCGCAGCCACTTCACGGAGCTGGCGCACGAGATCGCGGACCGCTGGGCCACCGCGCCGGGCGCGCTGGCGGTGGAGATCGGCTGCAACGACGGCGTGCTGCTGGACCCGCTGGTGGCGCGCGGCGTGCGCGCGGTGGGGGTGGAGCCGGCGGCCAACATCGCCGCCACGGCGCGCGCCAAGGGGCTGCAGATCGAGAACCGCTTCTTCTCCACCGAGGCGGCGCGCGACATCCGCGAGCGCTACGGGCCGGCCTCCGTGATCCTGGCCAACAACGTGTTCGCCCACCTGGACGCCATGGACGACGTGGTGGGCGGCATCGCGCACCTGCTCGACGGGGACGGCGTCTTCATCACGGAGAACCACTACCTGGGCAGCGTCATCGAGGAGCTGCAGTACGACATGATCTACCACGAGCACATGTCGTACTACTCGCTGCTGCCGCTGGAGCGCTTCTTCGCGCAGTTCGGCCTGGTGGTGGTGGACGTCAGGCCCATCCCCATCCACGCCGGCTCCATGCGCTTCTACGTGCGCCACGCGGGCCACCCGGTGAGCCCGGCGGTGGAGGAGCTGCGCCAGGCGGAGCGCAGCCGCGGCTACGACCGGCTGGAGACGTTCACCACCTACGCGGACCGCGTGGCCGGGCGTCGGGCGGACCTGCTGGCGCTGCTGCGCCGCCTGGCGGGGGAGGGGAAGCGGGTGGCCGGCTACGGCGCCTCCGGCCGCGCCAACACCATCATCCAGTACTGCGGCATCGGCCACGACCTCATGGAGTACGTGGTGGACGACGCGCCGTACAAGCAGGGCCTGTACACGCCCGGCTCGCACTTCCGGATCCGCCCCGGCACGGCGCTGCAGGAGGACCGGCCGGACTACGTGCTGCTCTTTGCCTGGGCCTTCGCGGACGAGGTGCGCCGGCGCAACCCGGAGTACTTCGGCTCCGGCGGGCGGATGATCGTGCCGCTGCCGGACGTGCGCGTGCTGGACTGAGCGTGGCCGCGCAGGGAACGGTCCTGGTGCTGGGCGCCGACGGCATGCTGGGGTCCATGGCCTGCCGCGTCCTGCGCGCCCGCGGCTGGCGCGTGGCCGCCACCCGCCGGCGAGGGGACGCCGACGCGCGCGTCTCCGCGGACGACCCGGTGGAGCGCATCGAGGCGGTCGTCCGGGAGGCGGGGCCGGTCTGCGTGTTCAACTGCATCGGGCAGACGCGCGTGGACGCCGCGTCGGCGCAGTCGGTGCAGGACGCGTTCGCGGTCAACGGCGTCTTTCCCTGGAAGCTGGGCTTCGCGGCGCGGGCGTGCGGCGCGCGCGTGGTGCACGTCTCCAGCGACGGCGTCTTCCGCGGCCGCGCCCGCCCCTACACGGAGGCCTCGGGCTGCGACGCGGGCGACGTGTACGGCCTGTCCAAGCGCGCCGGCGAGGTGTCGCTGCCCAACGTGCTCTCCGTGCGCACCTCCATCGTGGGCCCGGCCGCCGGGGGGCAGGGGCTGCTGGAGTGGTTCCTGCGCCACCCGGACGGCGCCGAGGTGCCGGGGTATGCCAACCACGTGTGGAACGGGGTGACCACCGCGCAGCTGGCGGACTTCTTCCACGCGCTGGCGGCGGGCGCGTTCGACCGCGTGCGCGCGCGCGGGCCGGTGGTCCACTTCTCGCCCAACCAGCCGCTCTCCAAGTACGAGCTGCTCCGCGAGATCAACGCCGCGTACGGCCGGGACGTCCGCGTGCGGCCGGCGCAGGCGCCCGTGGCGGTCACGCGGGTGCTCTCCTCGCGCCTTCGCCGGCTCCCGGGCGTTCCCGCCCGGCGGGCCCATATGTCAAACGCGCTGCGGGAGCTGGCCCGCATGGCGCCCCAAGAGGGAAAGAGCCGCTGATGAAAGTGATGACGGTCTTCGGCACGCGTCCGGAGATGATCAAGATGTGGCCCGTGCTGAAGAAGCTGGACGAGTACGACTTCGAGCACATCATGGTGCACACCGGGCAGAACCACACGCCCGAGCTCAAGGACTTCATCATCCGCGACCTGGAGCTGCGCGCGCCGGACTACGAGCTGGGCATCGACACCACCTCGTACGGGCGCGAGGTGGCGGACGTGGTCTCCAAGACGGACGAGCTGATCAAGCAGCACCGGCCGGACGCGCTGCTGGTGCTGGGCGACACCTACAGCGGGCTGTCGGTCATGCCGGCCGCCCACCACGGGGTCAGGATCTTCCACATGGAGGCGGGGCTGCGCGCCTGGGACGTGCGCATGCCGGAGCAGCGCAACCGCATCCTGATCGACCACATGTCGAGCGTGCTGCTGCCGTTCAACCAGTATCACCGCGAGAACCTGATCCGCGAGAACATCCACCCGTCCAAGATCTTCGTGACGGGCAACCCCACGTACGAGACCATGCGCGCCTTCGCGGACCGCATCGACGCGTGCGACCTGCCGGAGCGGCTGGGGCTCACGCGCGGAAAGTACGTGGCCGTCACGGCGCACCGCAGCGAGAACGTGGACACGCGCGAGTCGCTGCAGTCCATCTTCGACGCGCTGCGCATGCTGGCGGAGGAGCTGGACATGGACGTGGTCTACCCCATCCACCCCCGCACGCGCAGCAAGCTGGGCCCCATCGAGGTGTCGCCCCGGGTGCGGCTGCTGGACCCGATGGGGTTCATCGACTTCAACGCCTTCCAGAAGCACGCCTTCTGCCTGCTGGCGGACTCCGGCACCACGCCCGAGGAGTCGCTCTGGTACCGCGTGCCGTGCGTGAGCCTGCGGCGCACCACCGAGCGGCCGGAGACGGTGGAGGCCGGGGCGCACGTGGTGGCCGGGCTGCAGCCGCGGGACGTGGTGGACGCGGTGGTCAACGTGACCAGCCAGCCGTGGGAGGCGCGCTACGACCTGTCGGAGGGCTTCAGCCCCTCGTCGGTGGTCATCAACGTGCTGCGCAGCCGGATCACCAACTTCTTCTGAGCCGCGCCGTGAGCGAAAGCAGCAGCCCGCCCGCGCCGTACACCGTGCACCCCAGCGCCATCGTGGACGAGGGCGCGGAGATCGGCGCGGGCACGCGCATCTGGCACTTCAGCCACGTGTCCGCCGGGTCGCGCATCGGCGCGCGCTGCTCGCTGGGGCAGAACGTGTTCGTGGCCCCGCGCGTCACCGTGGGCAACGGGGTCAAGATCCAGAACAACGTGTCGCTGTACGAGGGCGTGGTGCTGGAGGACTACGTCTTCTGCGGCCCCAGCATGGTGTTCACCAACGTGCGCACGCCGCGCTCCGCGTTCCCCCGCAACACCAGCGCGGACTACGCGGAGACGCGGGTCGGGCGGGGGGCCAGCATCGGCGCCAACGCCACCATCGTCTGTGGGACGACGATCGGCGAGTGGTCGTTCGTGGCGGCCGGCGCGGTGGTCACCCGGGACGTGGCGCCGTACGCGCTGATGGTCGGCGTGCCCGCGCGCCGCGTAGGCTGGGTGTGCGAGTGCGGCGCCACGCTGGCGCTCGAGGACGGCAAGGCCACCTGCGCGCAGTGCGGCCGCGGCTACAGGGAGGACTGGCGCAGCGCGCCGGCGTCGCGCGGCGGCCCGGGCGAGCGCCTGGTGCGCGCCGGGGGCCCGCCCACGCCCTGATCGTGGACGATTCGCCGAACGCGGGAACGGAGGGGAGCGCGGCCCACGTGCTGCTGCTCCCCTCGTGGTATCCCACCGAGCTGAACCCCGTCAACGGCATCTTCTTCCGCGAGCAGGCGCACGCGCTGCGCCGGCACGCGGGCCTGCGCGTGGGGGTCGTCGCGCCCGTGCAGCGCGGCGTCCGCACCCTGCGCGACGGGGGGATCGGCGGCTACCGCTTCCAGGTGGACGAGGAGATGGACGGCGGGGTGCCCACCCTGCGCGTGCGGGGGTGGGCCGTGCCCAGGGCGCCCGCGCTGAACCGCCGGCTCTGGCTGGCCATGGCCCGCCGCGCGCTGCGCCGCTACGTGGGGCAATACGGGCGGCCGGACCTGATCCACGCCCACAGCGCGCTCTCCGCCGGCTGGCCCGCGGGCGTGCTGGGCCGCGAGTGGGGGATCCCGTACGTGGTGACGGAGCACACCTCGCTGTACGCGGAGGGCCGCATCACGCCGGAGCAGGTGCCGCCCATCCGGCAGGCGTTCGCGGGGGCGTCGCGGGTGATCGCCGTGAGCCGCGCGCTGGCGGCGGACCTGGCGCCGTACGCCGGCGACACGCCCGTGGAGGTGGTGCCGAACCTGGTGGACACGGACTTCTTTACCCTCCCCGCCACGCCGCGCGGCACGGAGCCGTTCCGCTTTTTGACCATCGCCCTGTTCGACGACGTCAAGGCGACGGACGTGCTGCTGCGCGCGTTCGCCGCCGGCTTCCGCGGGCGGCCGGACGTGGTGCTGGAGATCGGCGGCGGCGGGCCGCTGCGCCCGTCGCTGCAGGCGCTCGCCGGCGAGCTGGGCATCGCGGAGCAGGTGCGCTGGCGGGGCGTGCTCACGCGCGAGGGCGTGCGCCGGGCGATGTGGGACGCCTGCGCCTTCGTGCTCTCCAGCCACGTGGAGACCTTCGGTGTCGCGGTGGTGGAGGCCATGGCCACGGGGCTGCCCGTGGTCTCCACCGCATGCGGCGGCCCGCAGGACACCGTCGCGCCGGGCACGGGCCTGCTGGTGCCCCCCGGCGACCCCGCCGCGCTGGCGCAGGCGATGGAGTCCGTCCGCGCGGACTACCCGCTGTGGGCGGCGCGCGCGGGCGTCATCCGCGGCCACGCGCAGGCGGGCTTTGCGCAGCCCGTCGTCGCCGCGCGGCTGCGCGAATTGTACGACGTCGTTCTTCGGGAGCGGGCCGGCGGCGCCAGCTCGCGGACGTAAATGTACACTCTGGACAGGATGGGGCGAGGGTGTTACGTTGTTGCCCGAAGCAAGCGGTGTGGGCATGGACACCAGCGCGGAGGGCGGCCATGGAGGGCTCAAGGCAGCGGTACGTCGGGGGGTTCATGCGCGGCATGGCGCGCGCGCTGGACCTGCGCGGTTCCGTGAACGCGCGGTACGCGTACGCGCCCCGCGCGCCGTACCCGCCGGACGAGGTGGTGGCCGCGTCGGACTGGGCGGTCGTCTTCGGCGACCTGGGGCAGGCCTACTGGCGGGTGCGGCAGCGGGAGAGCCCCGCCCATGGCCAGTAGGCGCAAGCGGGCCCGCGGTGGCGGGCTCTCCGCCCCGGGGCAGCGGCAGAACGGCGAGGGGCGTGGCATGGAGCTGCGCCCCTCTTCCGTTCCGCTGACCCTGGCGCAGCTCCCGTATCCGGCCACCATCGAGCTGCGCAACGGGCCCATCCCCGACGCGGAGGAGCTTGCCCGCTACGGGGTGGCGCACCCCGACGCGCCCCGCATGATCCTGGACGAGTTCCACGCGCAGGCAACGCACCGGCGCGACATGGAGCGGCAGTCCCAGGCACTGGAAAGCCGTATGGTCGAGGCCGCCATCACCAGCGAGCGGGTGGGCACGGCGTGCGCCCTCCTGATCTCGCTCTGCGGCTTTGCCTGCGCCACGGTGCTGGTGGTGCGGGGATACGGCGTGGAGGGCACCGTCATGTTCGGCGTGGACGCCGCCGCGCTGGTCTTCGCGTTCATCCACGGCCGCCCCCGCGCCGTTCCCGCGTAGCCGTACCCTGGCGGTGCGCGGCTCGCCGGGCGAGGCCGTCCGCTCCCCGGCGCGTTTTTCGCGCGAGGGGTGCTTGCCGCGCCCGCGCGGGAGGCGTATACCCAGTCGTCGTCACGGGTGCCGCACCATCGTGCCCCCACCACTGGTTCCGAGACTTTCTTGATGTCATCGACGCAGGCGTACCGGCCGGACGAATACTGGGAGCGGCTGGTGGGGCGGCGCTTCGACCTCCGCGAGGTGGGTTACCCGGAGCTGTCGCTCGCCTTCAACGAGACCATGTACGCCGCGATGGCCAGCACCACCCGGCGCGGGCTGCGGCGGCTGGGCGTGGACCCGGCGCGGGTCCGCGACGCGCGCGTGCTGGACGTGGGCAGCGGCGTGGGCTTCTGGGTGGACTTCTGGGCCGGGCTGGGCGCGCGCGACATCACCGGCGTGGACCTGACCCGCGCCAGCACCGAGCGGCTGGCGGAGCGCTACCCGCACTTCCGCTTCGAGCAGCGCGACATCGGCGAGCCGGTGCCGGAGGCGATGCTGGGCGCCTTCGACCTGGTGTCGGTGATGAGCGTCTTCAACCACATCCCTGACCCGCGGCGCTGGGAGACGGCGCTGGAGAACGTGGGCCGCATGCTGCGCCCGGGCGGCGTGCTGCTGGTGATGGACCCCATGCTGCGCCACACCTGGCGCGGCGCGGACTACGACGCGGCGTCCAACGGGCGGGTGCGCACCATCGGGCAGCACGCGGCGGCGCTGGAGCGGGTGGGCGTGGACGTGGAGCTGGTGCTGCCCACGGTGTCGCTGCTGATGAACCCGGTGGACACGCGCACCCGCGCGGAAGCCTGGCTGCTGTGGAAGTGGTGGGCGGTGTTCGCGCGCATCGCCGCGCGCGAGAAGGCCATGCGCGCCGCGCGGCCGCTGGCGTACGCGCTGGACCGCGCGGTGTGCGCGCTGGGCTATCAGCCCAGCAGCAAGGTGCTGTTCGCGCGCAAGCGGGCGGCGTAAAGGCGGCGCACGGGCACGCGCGGACTGCGGACGCGGCTCCAGGCCTTGCAGGTCTGGAGCCGCTTCTTTTCACGCTGCACGACGCGCAACGCTCTACGGGTGGGAGGGTTGACATCGCCCCTCCGCCCATTTATCTTAGTTCTAAGACAATTAACGGAGACGAGCCCATGGACATCCGGACGGAAGAGCAGCGCGAGGCGCGCGCCCTGAAGCTTTGGGTGGTCCTGGCCCGGACCTACGACGCGGTCCGCGAGCGCACGCACCAGGACATTGCCCGGCATGGGCTGACGCCCACCGAGTTCGCCATCCTGGAGGCGCTGTACCACAAGGGACCGCTTCTGCTCACCGAGCTGCGCGGCAAGATCCTGGTCTCCAGCGGGGGAGTGACGTACCTGGTCGACCGCCTGGAGGAGCGCGGGCTGGTGGAGCGCCGGCGGTGCCAGCACGACCGCCGCGCCACCTACGCCGCGGCCACGGAAGAAGGGCAGGCGCTCATCGCCCGCATCTTCCCGGAGCACCGGCAGGTGGTGGTGGAGGCGGTGGCGGGGCTGGACCCCCACGAGCAGGAGGCGGCCATCGAGCTGCTGCGCAGGCTGGGCAAGCACGCCGCGTCGCTGGAGGGCGCGGCGGTGGAGGCATGAGAGGCTTTCGTTTGTCCAGATAGCTCAGTTCTGTGATTCTTGAAGCTGTAGTACACGGCGGTGGGGCGCACGGCCCCCGCCACCGCTGACCAGACGGGGCCACGCACAACCTGGGAGGACGCAATGACCACCACGCTCAACGAGCAGGCCACGACCACGCAGACGTGGCAGATCGACCCGGCGCACACGGAGGTGGGCTTCGAGGTCAAGCACCTGATGATCTCCAAGGTGCGCGGGCGCTTCGGCGCCGTGAGCGGCACCATCCAGCTCGACGAGGCCAGCCCGGCCCGCTCCAGCGTGGACGTGTCCATCGAGACGGCCAGCATCGACACGCGCTCGGAGCAGCGCGACGCGCACCTGCGCTCGCCGGACTTCTTCGACGTGGAGGCGTACCCGGCCATCACCTTCCGCAGCCGCTCCGTGGAGCAGGCGGGCAGGGGCGCCTACCAGGTCGCCGGCGACCTGACCATCCGCGGCGTGACCCGCGAGGTCACGCTGCTGGCCACGGACGAGGGCCGCGGCACGGACCCGTGGGGCGGCACCCGGGCCGCGTTCAGCGGCACGGTGGTCGTGGACCGGCGCGACTTTGGCCTGACCTGGAACCAGGCGCTGGAGACCGGCGGCGTGCTGGTGGGCAACGACATCAAGATCACGCTCGACGTGCAGGCCGTGAAGGCGGCCTGACGCGGCGGCGCCGGGCTCACGCTTGAATCGGAACGGAGGCAGGAGATGGGACCGCTGATCACACCGGGCTTCCACCACGTCACCCTGGTTTCGCGCGACGCCCGGCGCTCGGCGCAGTTCTACCGCGGCGTGCTGGGGCTGCCCGTGGCCGGGACGCACGCGGACGCGGCGGACCCGGAGGGCGAGCAGGCCTTCTACGGCGGCGCGCCGGGCACCCTGGTGTCCGTGCTGGAGTGGCCGCGGGCGGGGCAGGGCGCGGCCGGCATCGGCGGCGTGCACCACACGGCATTCGGGGTGGCCACGGACGAGGCCCTGCTGAAGTGG